>CATLEQ010000258.1 GCA_949915905.1 uncultured Lachnospiraceae bacterium
GTCAAGGGCTATATCCTGGGAGCGGGCGATTATTATTGTGCCATCGGGGAAAACGCCCATGACGCGTTGAACAATATTCTGGCGGCGAAGGGAGCCGAGGGGATGTTTGACGAGGCGGGGAACGCGGTGAGCGGCGACGCGGAAAAGACGTATAAATGGACCCTGGAAGAGATGGACAAGGAGACGTTCGCGCATTCGCCGGAAACGGGAAACGCCATCACGAATCAGTTTGAGGAGAAGGACATTAATTATTTCCAGCCGGGAGCGGTCACCTACCTTAGCAGGCAGGATTGGGACGGCACGTGGACGGGGCCGGTGGAACTTTCCGCGACCGAGGAAATGATTACGTTGATTGACGGCTATACATATGAAAAACCGGCGGACGCGCCGTCGGCGGCCTCCATGACGGTGGATGCCGACCAGGAGATTGACTTGATTGACATGCAGGGCGTGGCGTTTGACGACCCGCTTTGGGACACGTTCATTGACCAGTTGAGTTATGAGGAATTGCTTAGCTGCATTGACGAGTCAAATGGAAATGACGAAGTGACGAAGATTAACAAGCCGTCCAGCATCAATGGCGACGGCCCGGACGGAACACAGTTTTTCTATCTGGAAAAGAGCAAGGTGATGGGCGGGCCAAATGGTGCCGATGACGCGACGGGAGTGACGACGGCCTATATCGGGGAGAGCATCGCGGCTTGTAGTTGGGACGTGGACGCGTTCGCCAAACGCGGATATTTCCTTGGCGAGGACTGCTTGTATGCAAAGGCGAACCAGCTTTGGAGTCCGGGCGGGAATATCCACCGTACGCCGTTCTCCGGGCGCAATTTCGAGTATTATTCAGAAGACGCGAACCTTTCCTATTTGTTGCAGATTCCGCAAGTAAAGGCCATGTCGGAAAAAGGAATCAACGTGGCAATCAAGCATTTTGCGGGAAATGACCAGGAGACGAACCGTTATGGTGTCAGTTCCTTCATGACGGAGCAGACGTGGCGCCAGGTCTGCCTAAGGGGCTTCGAGGGGAGCTTCACGAAAGGAAAAATCACGGGCACGATGACCTCATTTAGCCGTATCGGGTGCACGTACGTGGGTGCGGATGCCGCGACGCTTACCGCCGTGCTTCGGGATGAATGGGGATTTGAGGGCGCGACGATTTCCGACGCGGCCGCATATCAGTACCAGCACGCGGTCGAAGGCGTGGCGGCCGGAACCGACATGTGGTGCATCGGCAGGTTTTTCTCTCCCACCCATGGGGAACAGATACTGGACGCGATTCAGCAAAACGACGACGGCTACCTGCTGGAATGCTTAAAGGAGGCCAACCATAGGTATTATTACGCGATGGCGAACAGCAACCTGATGAACGGCATCGGCAAGAACACGAAGATCGTGGAGGCCACCCCTTGGTGGAAGACGGCGATTATCGTGGCCGACAGTATCGTGGCGGTTCTTACGCTGCTGTGTCTGGCCATGTATGTCAAAAGTATGTTTGAGGGAAAAAAGAACAAGGTTGTGACGGAGGAAGAACATGAAAAAAATATTTGAAAATAGGACGGTATGGTTTTATGCGGAGGTCGTGGCGGCCGTGCTGGTATTGGTGGCGATGGTGATTGGCATCACGACGAAGGGATTGGTCAAGAACACGTTTTCCACGGGCATCGTGATTGCAGCGTTAATCGGAATCGCCATAGAGGTCGTATACCAGTTCGTAAATTGGGAAGTGCTGCCCTTGCTCGTGACGGCAATGTACGCGCTGGCATTTGGAATGATTGCCAATCAGGGCTCCTATGTCATTTCGGACCATATAAACGGCGTGAATTTCCTCGGTGGAAATTATGGCATGGTGCTTCAGTGCCTGGTCTTGGTGGGAATCGCGTTGGTATTGTCTATATTGGCGTTATTCCATGACCAGAAAAAGGCGTGAGGCGTAAGTGTTGATGAAAGAAAAATTTCCAGCTGTGCGGTTGGAAAAATATCCCGGGAGCCGCGGCTTGGTTCCCGGGAGTTTCGTCGAAAGGGAGGCGGCCGTGCGGTAAGCGCGCGGATTTGTAAATCGTATCGAAGGATAGGTAGACCATTATGGAAAAAATAGTATGGAACGAGGAATGGATTTGTTATCCGGCAAAGGATTGTGAGAAAAAATTGCACGTCACCCTGCCGCATGACGCGATGCTCTTAGATAAAAAAAGCGACGTGAGTCCGGGCGGCGTGAACACGGGATGGATTGAGGCGGGGGATTACACGTATGAAAAAACATTTTTTGCACCGCCCGCATGGGAGGCACTTTGTCCCATTCTGGAATTTGAAGGGGTCTATCACCGCGCGACGGTATTCGTGAACGGACAGAAGGCAAAATACCAGCATAATGGTTACCTGGGCTTTTTCGTGCCGTTGGCTCCGTTTTTGAAACACGGGGAGGAAAACACGATAAAAGTGGAAGTAATCAACCACGACCAGCCCAACAGCAGGTGGTATTCGGGGACGGGGATTTACCGGCCCGTGTGGCTCCATCTTTTGGGGCAAAGGCACGTGTTGGCCAATGGGATAAAAATCACCACGCTGGATTATGGGGAACCGAGGATATGCGTGGAGGTAAAAACGAAAGGCACGGGAAAAGTGCAGGTGGAAATCCTCGACAAAGGGGCTTGCATCGCCCGGGCGCGGAAAGAATCCGACGGTTCATGCAAAATGGAAATTTCGTTGCCGGGGGCAAGGTGCTGGGACGTGGACAATCCGAATCTTTACACCTGCCGGGTGACGTTCGCCGGAGAAGTTTGGCAGGAGGCTTTCGGCATTCGCCTTGTGGATTGTGACGCGGAAAATGGATTTCGCATCAATGGGAAACGGGTCATTTTAAAAGGTGCCTGCGTGCACCATGACAATGGGATTTTGGGAGCATGCGCCTATGATTTCGCGGAAAGGCGAAAAATCCGGATACTGAAGGAATGTGGATTTAACGCGGTGCGCTCGGCGCACAACCCTTGTTCGAAAGCGATGCTAAGAGCGTGTGACGAGTTGGGCATGCTGGTGGTGGACGAGTATGCGGATTCCTGGTACATTCACAAAACAAAATATGATTATGCATCAGAATTGGAAAAAAATTATCCGAATGACTTAAAGGCGATGGTGGAGAAAGATTACAATCATCCGAGCGTGGTAATGTATTCGATAGGGAATGAGGTTTCGGAAACCGCCCAGAAGAAAGGAATCGAACTGTGCGGGGCAATGACAAAATGTCTGCATGGTTTGGATGCCACCAGAAAGGTCACTTGTGGAATCAATATATTTTTTAATTTCTTAAGCTCCATGGGATTTGGCGTTTATAGTGACAAAAAGGCAGAACAAGAGGTGAAAGGTTCGAGAAAGAATGCTTCAAACGGTAAAAAGAAAAAAGCGGTGGGTAGCGAATTCTTTAATAATCTGGCGGGAATCATGGGGGCGGGTTTCATGAAATGGGGAGCTACTTTGCCGCCGTGTGATTGGAAGACAAGGGACGCGTTTGCGGCATTGGACGTGTCGGGATATAATTATGGAATCGACCGCTATGCCCATGACTTGGAAAAGTATTCAAACCGTTTGATTTTAGGTAGTGAAACGTTTGGATTTGATGTTTGGAAATTTTGGCAGACGGCTCAAAAAAGCAAGCGGGTGATAGGTGATTTTGTCTGGGCGGGGATGGATTATCTGGGTGAAGTCGGGATTGGTGCATGGGAATATGAGGAATATGCGTCCGACTTGTCCGCGCATGGTCCGGGCTGGGTTGCCGCCGGGGCGGGAAGGATAGATTTGACGGGAAAGGCGACGGCGGAAGCGAGATACATGCAGGTGGTGTATGGAACGGAAAAAATGGGCATTGCCGTTGTTCCGGTTCCTTATGCGAAACAACAGCATTCTCCTTCAGCGTGGAGAATGACAAATGCAGTGGAAAGTTGGTCGTGGAACGGATGCGGCGGAAAAAAAACAAAAGTAGAGGTGTATGCAAGGGTGGATTTGGTTGAACTATACATAAATGGAAGCCTGGTCGGGAGAAAAAGCCCGGGAGAAAAATGCATGGCCATATTCGACGTGACTTACTATGACGGCGAAGTGAGGGCGGTGGCTTATGATGCGAAGGGGATCAGGCTGGCCGAGAAGAAGCTTGAGACCGCGGGTGAAGAAACCCGGCTTATGTTGGAACCGGAATGCGGTATGGTTACTAAAAGAGACGGGCTGTGCTATGTACGCATGAAATATACGGATAAAAGCGGCAAGGTAAAGCCATTGGCGCGAGGAAAAATCAAAGTGACGGTGGAAGGGGGAACACTTCTGGGAACCGGAAATGCGTGCCCTTATTATGAGGGGAGTTATCTGGAAGCCGTGACGGACACCTATTATGGAGAGGCGATGGCGATTATAAAGCCGAGTGACAAGGACGAGATAGTGATTTGCGCGGAAAGTAAATATGGGGAGGAAACCGTAAAAATCACCGTGGTATGAATATCGGAAAAGTGGTATACTTGTACTACATTAATATTATTGGGAGGAGCCATGATACAAGTCGCGATTGTGGATGATGAGCAGAAGGAACTTGACATGCTGTCGGATTATTTTGGAAAATTGCAAAACGAGCTGCGTGAGGAAATCGTGGTTACCCCGTTTGAATCAGGGGAAGAGTTGCTGGAGGATTATGATTATTCCTATGACTTGGTTTGCCTTGACATCGAGCTTGGCGGCAAGGATGGAATCAGCGTGGCGAAAGAACTTCGCAGATTGGACGGAAAAGTGATTCTCGTGTTCGTGACGAACATGGCGCAGATGGCGATTTGCGGCTACGAGGTGCGGGCGTTGGACTTCCTCGTAAAGCCGGTTTCGTATTATTCCTTTTCCATGAAGATGCGCAGCGCGGTGCGCATGATTCAGAATCGGAAGAGCAAGAACATCGTTTTGCAGACGCTGGACGGGCTGCAAAAGATTTCTACGGATCAGTTATATTATGTGGAAGTAAACGGGCATTATATTTATTACCATACGAAAAACGGGGAGTTTCGCCAGAAAGCGGCATTGAAGGAAGTGGAGGGAAAGCTAAAAGGCCTTTCCTTTGAGCGTTGTAACAATTGTTACCTGGTGAATTTAAAACATGTGGACCGTGTCAAGAAGGACGAAATCTTTGTGGGCGGGGACTGGCTTCGAATCAGTCGGCCGAGAAAAAAAGAATTTCTTCAGTCGCTTGCCAATTATATGGGAGGTGTGGAAGAAAGATGATGGAATTGTGGGATAAAATTGCATATATGATACAGCTTGACCTGGCGTGCCTGCTCTTCATGCTTCCGGTACGAAAGCGGAAATGGTTCAGGGCGAGGGCGGCCGGCGTTGTCGCCATGACGATTTTGCTGGTTTATGGAATCAACAGCCTGCTGTCTGACCAAATTAAGGGGGCGGGACAGTATGTTTACTGGGCAAGCTATATTTTTATTTGCGTCGCCGTCGTCTGGAGCTGCCTGGATCTTTCATTTATGAAGGCGTTATATTGCGCAATTTGCGCTTGTGCGATGCAGCATGTGGCATATGATCTGGTACTTGCGTATCAGGTGGTGAACGGGGATGGTTACATTGTCCCCGTATTGCTGTATGTGGCGACATATGTGCTATTTTACTTCATGTTTGCAAGAAAACTGCCGGAGAACGGCAATTTTGTCGTTCGCAAGACCTCC
>CATLEQ010000259.1 GCA_949915905.1 uncultured Lachnospiraceae bacterium
CCAAGATACAAGGTAGGCTTATTTATTTTCGCTTGTTCCTCTTATCGAGAAAGGCAAGCAACGCTATAACAAAACTACCAAAGGCAATCAGCAGAGCCAATATACCTATGAAAATCGAAATGATTTCAAAAGCTGTCATTTGCGCCACCTCCCCTCTTATGTACTCCGGCAAACCGGGTGTGAAGTTTAGGGAGGCTACCACCTTGCAATACGGTTGCTCCGCACATAGTATAGCACGGCCGGAACGTTTGGACAAGTCCGCTTTACCTTGTTTTCAAAATGACTCTTCCTTCCATTTGTTATTTGCGCCATCATGATAAAAAGCTCTCTTTTTAAAGCACGTAAAAAATAGCCGTCCTGCTCTCTGCAAAATTTAGAAACGGCTATTCTTATAGTTCAATTTTAAATTTTCGCCGGGTCGGATGAGTAACAGTCACCTTCCGGCTGTCTTTAAACCACTTTTCTTCCGGACGCCACCTCGAAATGGTATTTCACGATTCCTAAATCCACCTTGGTATAGAATCCCATACCCGCCACTTTGATAACCGGTTCTCCGCCGACAAGCCCCATCTTGAATTTCTGCTGGTTTACGGCAGTCGGGGCAAGCAACGCCGCCTCCGCTCCTTTCCTGAACCATTCCGGCATATTCCCTTTCGTGACCACCACGTCAGACATCTCCTTGTGTTTCTTGGGCGTGCCGGAAGTTTCTCCGTAGCCCAGCGCAATAACCAGACAAAATCTCTCATTATCCGGAACCAATTGCCTTACCATCTTCTTGTTGAATGTCAATGCCGTCCAACAAGTGTTCAAACCCAGCATCTGCGCTTCCAGGGCAATCTTCTCCCCATAATAACCGCATCGCTCTTCAAAATCAGGAGCTTCCTTTCCTTTGAGGATAATAAAGTTTCTGACATTTCGAAAACTGCCGTAATGCGCCAGCTTAGAGTCAAATCCCTCCGGGTTGTCATATTCAATTGTGATATTCAGCCCGCTCTCTTCGTTCACTTCCTCAACAAGCGCACCCAACTTTTCCCGAATCTCGTCACTAATCTTGTCGTCTTTGTAGACCCGTACGGAATGACGTTCCCGAATCGCTTCCATGATGTCCATCTTAAAATTCTCCTTTCTCATAATAACTCATTCTTCTTTGCAACACGCTTTTCTTGCTTCGCAAACTATTATGAATATAATACCCCAAAATCCTATATTTTTCAATTTAATCCTTAAAAGATTTTGGTAAAAACGTAATCATGCGCTAATCCGCTCCTTTGCATTTCCGTCAATCACGACAATCTCGTCCATCGGAACCTCCAGGACTGCTGCCAGCACGACCAGATTGTCAATGGTAGGCATCGTGGTTCCGCGCTGCCATTTGTAGATTGCTTGTGGCGTTGCAAATCCAAAGACGTCCTGCAACTCCCTGACGGTCAGTCCCGCCGCCTTTCTTAGTCTCACGATATTCCTTCCCGTAGCTCCCATGTCGATGGTAGGCATCGTAAACATTTCTTCCTCCATTTCCGCCCTGAAGGCGAAGAAGAAATACCCCTCCGCCTTAATCAGAGGCTTTAAAATTATAAATTGTTTTCATTACGTCAATGACGTCTACCGACTCCCTGATCACGTCAATAATGTCCTCAAGACTTTTGTATGCCATCGGTGCTTCATCGAGCGTATTTTCATTCATCGAGGTGGTATAAATCCCCTTCATTGCCTCTCTATATTCGTCCATGCCAAGGTTTGCCTTCGCCCTTGTCCTGGACATGACCCTTCCGGCTCCATGCGGTGCGGAATAGTTCCATTCCGGATTCCCCTTGCCAACCGCGAGCACGCTGCCGTCCCTCATATTGATTGGAATCAGCACCTTCTCCCCGTTATGAGCCGCAATCGCGCCCTTCCGCAAAATCATTTCCCCCATATCAATATAGTTATGAATGGTGTGAAACGCCTCACCGCCGGACATGCCGGTTCTCTCCAACATAATTTCCGCCATTTTTTCTCTGCTCCGCCGTGCATAGGTCTGGCATATCTCAATGTCATGAAGATAATTCTCAAGGCTTTTTCCAAATAAGCAGCAAAGGTCTTCCGGTATACTCGTCCCGGACTCGTAAACCTGCCAGCGGAGCCGTTTTAACGCCGTCTGTATTTCATTTTTGCGCCCCTGCTCCTTGTAGGTTCTGATAATCTCCTCGCGCTTCTCAAGATAATCGTCATATCCTCTGTCAAGGTTGATCGCCAACTTCTGGTAAATCTCCGCCACTTGTTTTCCAAGATTTCTGGAGCCGGAATGAATGACCAGATATTTCGTTCCGTCTGACGCCTTGTCAATCTCAATAAAATGATTTCCGCCGCCCAGTGTGCCCAGCGAACATTCCAGCCTCTTCGTGCCTTTCACTTCTTTGTAACATGCAAGCCCCGTCAGGTCAAAACTCTCTTGCCTTTCTTCCCATACATTCATCCCGGACGGAATAAAATGCGCGGCTTCGTCGACTTTTTCTAAATCAATATCCACTTTTCCCAAATTCACCGTATACATGCCGCATCCGATATCGACTCCCACCATGTCTGGGACGACCTTGTCCGTAATCGTCATCGTAGTTCCTATCGTACAGCCCTTCCCCGCATGTACGTCAGGCATGATGCGAATCTTGGAACCTTCGGCCAAGGGATAATCACACATGCGCCGAATCTGCTCTATCGCTTCCTCTTCCACCACTCTCGCGTAGCAAACGGCCGTATTTACTTTTCCTTTGATTTCCATCCTATCCATTGTCTTTCCTCCAGTACAATCCCCCGCAAAGTTTTATATCATAGGGAACGAAGTTTCCTATGATATAAAAATACCGCCTACCCAGTGTCTTCACACAAGATAAGCGGTTTTAAAATCCATGTTTTCGGTTATCAGCTTCTATCCTCTATTCCGATAGGCCTACGCCCTTCCCCACAGCATTTTCCTTCAAGCTTATTCTTATCTGAACACACAAAATCAAAGCCTCGCCTTTTCCTATGAATGAGCGATGCATCTCTATGCTTCCTTGATACGAATAACTTGAACGAATCACCGTAAACATCTTTTTTCCTTTCCCGAATCCATAACCAGACCCGCTTTTCTGTTGCAATTCAGTGCCGCGCCAGCACGGACTAAATTGTAGCGCTTCTCTTCCTTCTACCCCATATTCTATCACAAAAAACCTCAAATGTCATTATACTCGTGGTTTAAAGTTGTTGATTTTATCATTTTTTATCTTTGTTCATGGAGTTGCTTTTCATCCTTGATTTTCCGGGCAATGTTTAAGGTCAATCACGCTAATAGCGGCTCTGCCTTGTTTGGGTAACGTCTTAAAAAGCAAGCGGGCAGCAGGCGGTATAATTGCGCTTTCCCCATTTGTAGGGATTCCCTTTTGTACCGCTGCCAGTCCGCTTTCTATCCTCCGCTCGTTACAATTCAGCACCGCGTAAACGCGGGCTGGATTGTAACTGGCATAACACGCATATTTTATACGCAGAACCGTTGACGTGCGTACAAAAAAGGAGTATAATATATAATGTCAAGAAGGTTAAAACATGACAGCACGGGAGGTACTAAAGATACTTCATAAAGATGGATGGTATGAAGTTGACCAGGAAGGCTCGCACATGCAACTTAAACACCCCTCAAAACCCGGAAAAGTAACCGTTGCAATACATGGCAAAAAGGATATACCACCGGGAACACTCAACAAAATATGGAAGCAGGCGGGGCTTTAACGGCACCATACCTGCAACGCTATTTATAGAAAGGAGCAACAGACTATGTTAAGTATGACCTATCTCGCAGTATTGGAACCTGGGGAAGATGGTAGTTATGGTATTTCATTTCCTGACCTCCCTGGATGTTTCAGCTATGGTGAGAATCTTGCACATGCAGGACAAATGGCAGCAGAAGCGGCAAGCCTGCATATTTACGGTCTGGAACAGGATGGAGATGAAATCCCGCCCCCCTCACTCTCACTCCCAAAAGATGAAATCGAAGGCATGGTTGTTATGCCAGTCACAATCCATCCTGACCTTTATAGGGCAAAACGTGACAATGAGCGCATCAAAACAAACATCACTCTTCCGGCATGGCTGAAAAGGATTGCAGAAGAACAAAAGGTAAACTATTCCCGGCTTTTGGAAACTGCCCTGATTGATTATCTGCAAATACCCATGTCCGGCAGACATTAAGCCCTTGCCTTGTTGCCCCACGCCATATATCAGATACCGGGCAGCAGGCAGCCGTCACTATCGGCAGTAGTGGCGGCTATTTCTTTTTTCCCTTGTAAATCTGATAAATCAAATTCGCAAGGGCGACAACGAGTATACCGATCTGGATTAAATCCTGATATGTAACATACATTGCATCGCCCTCCTTCCTCTTTATCTTTGTTTTTTTATGTTCTTCATGTTTACAAGATAAGCATATCATGATAAACTATCATTAGTCATCTACCGTTTTTCTACTTATTTTGGAGGTGTATTTTATGGGAAAAGATAGTTTACTACCTGACCGTTGTCAACGACTTAGAGAATTAAGAGGAAACAGAACACAAAAAGAAATGTCCACACTTTTAGACGTGACAGAAAAAACATATCGCTCATGGGAAATAGGAGAATACAGAAAAGGGCAAAATAAAAGAGTATATCCTCAGCCGGATTTAGAACAATTAATAAAAATGAGCGACTATTTCCATTGCAGCATCGATTATCTTTTATGTCGTTCCGATTGTACAAATGTTGATAATCATTATATTTCATTGAAAACCGGGCTTTCCGACAATGCACTAGAACGTATCACCATTAAAAATGATAACACCCTCGAACATGATTTTCTAAATTCGTTCATATTGTCGGATGAATTTCTCGAAATAGAACATAACATGTATTGGATTAAAAACAATTGTTACAACATTTCAAATCATTATAAAGCTTTTGATGAAATAACCGCAGCTATCAAAAACACTTTGAATCCAGAACAGTTAAATACATTGGAAATCATGCGGGAACAATATGGAGACAAACTAGAACATAACGGACATCAAATTCAGTACTTGATTTATCAATGTAGCTTATCATTTGGAAATTTTATGAATAAGATAAAAGAGACATGGGGCAAAGAAACAAAGTTCGTACTCGAGTCTATAGAAAGACCCTTGCCTGGACTCGAAAAGTCCAAAAACAACTGACCTATAACAAATAATATTTGTCCCTACATGAAAGCCCCTTCCAGTAAACAACACCGCCAAAAGGGCTTTAAACATTTAAATTGGGGTATTTATTGGGGTAAATCACTTCGCAGAGCATCCACAATCCGCATAAACAAAGGCTTTGCCAACGCGTTGTCATTATACTCGTGGTTTAAAGTTGTTGAGATTCTTTTATATCTCCCGCTGCCAGTCCGCATACTTTTCCGAAATCCTCATATATTATTTACGTAAAATACGTATGTTTTTTGTGTTTTCCTCTTGATAATGCGTGAAATACGTGCTACCATATAATTGTAAGGGAGGAAACATACATGAGATTCAGAGAAGCCGACCGGATGCTAAAGGATGATGGATGGTACGTGTCAGACATAAGCGGCTCACATTACCAATACAAGCACCCAACAAAGCCCGGAAAAGTAAGCGTTCCGAATCATCCCGGCGACATC
>CATLEQ010000260.1 GCA_949915905.1 uncultured Lachnospiraceae bacterium
ATTTGTTATACTCGCTAACGATTTTATCGGTAGCGAATACCGCTAAAGCCGCAGCCGCGAAGCGGCATATTTCCTTATGCGGCTGTGCGCATCATTTTATACTAAGCGGCAGTTATTTTCGCCGCTTAGTATACCACGTCACGGGATCATACGCCCGCCGCATGGCCTTGTCATACGTTTGGGATGCAAGGCACTCCAACTTTGTCCTTGCCTCCCGCCCCGCTACATTTTACACATTCGCCGCCTGTACTGCCGTGATGGCAATTACGCCCTCGATGTCCTCCGCGCTGCATCCGCGTGAAAGGTCGTTGACCGGTGCAGCGATACCCTGCGTGAGAGGTCCGTACGCTTCTGCCTTGGCCAGTCTTTGCACCAGCTTGTAACCAATGTTTCCGGCATCCAAATCCGGGAAGATCAATACGTTGGCATGTCCCGCCACCGGGCTGCCCGGTGCCTTGGATTCGCCAACAGAAGGAACGATGGCCGCGTCAAGCTGCAACTCCCCGTCCAATTTCAATTCCGGTGCCATCTCTTTGGCAAGCCTTGTCGCCTCGACCACCTTGTCCACGTCGGCGTGCTTCGCGCTGCCCTTCGTCGAATGGGATAGCATTGCCACGATCGGCTCCTTGCCGGTCAATGCACGGAAGGAATCTGCGGAAGAAATCGCGATGTTGGCCAATTTCTCCGGATCCGGGTTCTGCTCCAAACCAGAGTCGCCAAAGATGAACGTGCCGTCCGCTCCCATGTCGCAATCTGGAACGACCATCACGAAGAACGCGGAAACCAGCTTCGTCCCCGGCTTCGTCTTCAAAATCTGCAGACACGGGCGAAGCGTGTCCGCCGTAGAATGACAAGCACCGGACACCATGCCGTCCGCGTCGCCCATCTTCACCATCATCACGCCATAATACAAATAATTGCTCAGAAGAAGGTCTTTTGCCTGCTCCTCGGTCATGCCCTTCTTTTGTCTCAGTTCCACCAGCTTCGCAATATACTCCGGCGTCTTTTCGTTCGTCGCCGGGTCCACAATCGTAGCACCGGAAATATCATATCCGGCACCCGTTTTTTCAATTTCTTCCTTGCTGCCAACCAAAATCAGCTTCGCGGTACCCTCTTTCAGAACGGCCTCCGCCGCCTTGTAGGTACGCTCGTCCTCCGTCTCCGGAAGTACGATCGTCTTGACATTTGCTTTTGCCCTTGCCTTGATTTCATCAATAAATCCCATGACTTCAAAATCCACCTTTCTTTTTCTTGTGAGAATTTTAATATGAATATTTTGACATCGGAAAACATACGTCTCCCTGACGTCGTTTCGTCAGGTTCCAAAGAACCTTGCCAAACTGCTTCTATTATAACGCAAAGAAAATGTGGATACAAGGAATAGATTTTCTTTTTTGGTATATTTTTCAATACAATGTTGCAACGGACTGTTTTCTTTATCTCACAAGTGGAAAAACAGCGTCACCACCCGGAAATACACGAGCAGCGAGCACGTATCCAGTATGGTGGAAATCAACGGTGCCGCCATGATGGCCGGATCCATCCCCAGCCGCTTGGCAATCAGCGGCAGCGTGCAGCCGATGCTCTTGGCGATGCAAACAATCGCGATAATCGTGATGCCAAGTGCCAGGCAAAGCAAAATGTTGTGCCCGTACATCAACCAGACGCGGATCCCATTTACCACGGCCAACAAAAGCCCTACCAGCAGGCCAATTCGAATTTCCTTAAAAATGACACGCAAAATGTCCTTCATCTCTATCTCGCCAACCGCCAACCCACGGATAACCAACGTGGAACTTTGAGAACCGCTGTTGCCGCCCACGCCCATCAACATCGGGATAAACGTGGTCAAAATCGGCATCACCGCCATCGCGTCCTCGTAATGCGCGAGCAACACCCCGCTGATGGTCGCCGAAAGCATCAAAAATAGTAGCCAGAAAATACGGTTCTTCGCGTGTTGAAAAACGGACGTGCCAAAATACGACTCCTCATTCGGGCTGACACCGGCCATGATTTGGATGTCCTCGGTCACCTCGTCCTGCAAAACGTACATGGCGTCATCAACCGTGACGATGCCGACCAAGCAGTTCTCATAGTCGATAATGGGAATCGCCACCAGCCCGTACTTGCGGATCATCTTGGCCACCGCCTCCTGGTCGTCAAGCGTCTTGGCCGAGACGACATTGTCATCCATGATTTCCTCAATCAGTCTCGATTCACCCGCCGTAAGCAAATCTTTCACGTCCACGGTACCGATAAGCCGCCGCTTCTCCGTCACGTAGCAAGTATAAATCGTCTCCCGGTTGATACCGACCTGACGGATTTTCAATATGGCGTCCTCCACCGTCATCTCCTTGCGCAAGCTGATGTACTCCACGTTCATGATGCTGCCCGCGCTGTCCTCCGGATACTGCAAAAGCACGTTAATCTTACGCCTCGTGTCCTCGTCAGTGGCACTCAGAAGACGGTCGACCACGTTGGCCGGCATCTCCTCCAAAACGTCCACGGCATCGTCCAAGTACATCTCGTCCATGACCTCTTCCAACTCGGAATCCGTCAGGGCGTTAATCAGGTATTCCCTCATGTCACTGTTCAGGTCAGTGAACACGTCCGCCGCCTCTTCCTTGGCAAGCAGCCGAAATAAAAGCACGATTTGCTTTTGTTCGACCTCGGGTTCCTCTAACAAGTCCACGATATCGACAGGGTGCATATTCTCTAGTTTCTCTTTTAGTTCTTTAAACTTTCTCTCTTCGAGCAGTCCAATGATTTTTTCCGTTTCCATGACATGCACCCCTTTCTTTTTTTAATTCGGGCTTTTGACCTTGCCGCCCTTTTATAGTATAATGTTTTCCAAAAAGATATACAAGGAGATTTTTATGAAAATTGTCGGAATCATTGCTGAATACAATCCGTTTCATAACGGTCATCAATACCATGTCCAAGAGGCATTAAAAGTAACGGGCGCGGACGCGGCCGTGGTCGCCATGAGCGGTGATTACGTGCAGCGCGGCGCACCGGCCGTCATGTCTAAACATTTGCGCGTCCAGATGGCGCTGCAGTGCGGCGTGGCGGCAGTGTTTGAGCTGCCCGTCTGCTATGCCACGGGCAGTGCCGAGCTTTTTGCCCTCGGTGCCGTCTCGCTCTTAGACGCATTGGGCGTGGACGCGCTCTGCTTCGGCAGTGAATGTGGGGATTTACCTGCGTTACGGCGGCTTGCCAATATTTTATGCGAAGAACCGAAAGACTATAGACGGCTTTTGAAAATGTACGTAAAGGAGGGTGTCTCCTACCCCGCCGCCAGGGAACGGGCAATTGCCGCATACCTAAAGGGTGCGGCAAAACAAGCCGAAAACGGCGGTCCCGCAAGCGACACGGGCGGTCTGGCTTCTCTTGACCCGGCGGCGACCCATGTTCCTGACTCCGCCGGCCTGCTTGGTAAACCGAACAACATTTTGGCGGTTGAGTATTTGAAGGCCTTGAAAAAATTAAACAGTCACGTCACGCCCTACACCGTGCAACGGGCCTTTTCCGCGTACCACGACGACAAACTGCGCCCCGCATGCAGCTCCGCCTCGGCCATCCGCCGGGCATTGGAACAAGAAAACTCATCCGTGACATTTTTGAAAAACCAGGTGCCGTCGGCCTGCATGGAAATTTTCGAGGATTATTACCGCCGCCAATATCCCATTGACCCCGATGATTTCTCCCTCTTGTTAAAATACAAGCTTTTAAACACGATACCCGAAGACCTCCCCCTCTATCAGGACGTCTCGGCGGAGCTTGCAAACCGAATCACAAACATGATGGACGACTATCGCGCTTTCACGCAGTTTGCAAGCCTATTGATGACCCGGCAATTCACGGGGACGCGGGTTAACCGCGCACTCTTGCACCTGCTATTGGACATCAAAAAAACGGACGTGGAACATAATCTGGCAGACGGGAAACATTACTATGCGCGCGTGCTGGGATTTCAAGCGAACCAGACCTGCGTTGTCTCGGAACTCGCCAAAAGGACAAGGCTTCCCCTCCTTACAAGTCCTGGAAAACGTAGTTCTGACGGATTACCAAAAAATGCCCGTCAAATGTTGATGACGGACGTCCGTGCCGCAAACCTCTACCACTCCGTCGTCACGGATAAATATCGAACGCCCTATATAAACGAACTTTCGCAAGGGTTGCTAAAAGTATGAAAAAGGGTGCAAGAACAAAGAGTCCGGCTTGCCGGACTCTCGCGCCGGAGCGCGGCTGCGCCGGCAGTCATTTTCCTTGGGCGCGAAATGCGCATCACCCAGAAGGTTTTGTGTTATAGGGAACGAAGTTTCCTATAACATAAGAAAGAAGCCTCATCGGCCGGTATTCCGTTTTCTGGCTTCATTTCGATACTCCAACGGCGTTTTATGATAACATTTTTTAAATAGCTGCCGAAAATTGCTGGCATCATAATACCCAAGACATTCCGCGATTTCCCGTACGGTCAAGCCGGAATTCTCCAGCATTTGGGCGGCGTGCGCCATGCGGAGCTTTTTGATATTTTCACTGAAGCCCATCCCCGTGGCGGCAGTGATGATTCTTTGTATCTGCCGTTCGCTGTAATTAAAAAACTTTGCCAAATGTGACAACGTGATGGTGGAATAGTGCTTCTGCATGTACTGCAGGATAAAAATCGTATTTTCATTTATGGATAAAGATGCAGTGCCCGGAATCATCACGTCTTTTTCATGATTGCGCAGCAGAATAACAAAAAACACGGAGAGCAGCGACGTAATCATCGTATTTTTGTAGCGTTTGTTGCGCATATATTCCCGATGAAGCTGCAGTACGTAACTCGTAAGCTGAGGGTCTTTTCCGGTCTTAAATGTCAAATACGGTATGTCGGAGGAATGATACAGCGTCTTGACAAAAAAGTCATACAGCAAATCGTTATTGGGCAGAAGGTTCAGGAAATGCCGCTCAAAAGTACTGGCTCGAATCAGTATATTGACAATGACACCGTTTTCAGAGTAAGTACAAATGGCATGCCTCGTATGGGGAGGCAAAATAAAAATGTCCCCCGCAGAAAGTTCGGTTTTATGTGTTCCGATGTAGCTCGTACAACTTTCAGCCAGCACGTACGCAAGTTCAAAAAAAGCATGTTCATGATATATGGCGGGCATATAGCGGTAATGCTGAAAAACGGCCACATCCTGATTGTCATGAAAAAACACGTCCTCCTGCAGCATGTCCGAAAGATCATCCAAGAAAAGGGGACGATATTTCAAATCCCCCTCGTCAATAATCCGCCGAAATTCTTCCAATTCAAGGGGGCCGTCGAAAATGTCCAAACCGACGCTCTCATAAAAATCCTTGTAGTCACATTCTATTTCCCGCATTTCTTTCAAGTGATTCATGCAATATCCACCCTCTTATCCATCGTAATATTTGTAACCGTTCCTCCTTAAGGAATCATTTTTATCATACATGAAAACCGTTGAAAGGTCAAATGGTATGTCGTGATTTTACCCCATTGGAATGTCTTGTTTTTATCTTTCTCAATATGATTTTATCTGTTAAGATATTGGCGTACTGAAATGATTTCCGCGGCCATGGAAAAAGTAATGAAAGAAAAAGAAACGAAAATTGAAACAAAAAATTGATTTTGGAGGTAAATTGCAATGAAAGAAGA
>CATLEQ010000261.1 GCA_949915905.1 uncultured Lachnospiraceae bacterium
ACACATTGACAATTGCCGGTTTCCCTTCATAACCATCCCATGTCCAGCTTGCAATTTCGTCCTTCCACATCCACGCGGTCTTTATCGTGGCTTCCCCGTAATGGTTCACCCGCTCCACTGCAATGTAAGGTTTCTTCCGAAGTCCGTATACAATCTCCCTATAATAGCTCATCGGCCTGCGGTATCCCGTAATGTCAATATCTCCCACATAGGCAACGCTGATTGGCCAGTTAGGTGTAAATCCATGCCTGCCGTCATAATACCATACCGCACAGCCGGCCTCGCCAAGATAATCATATCCCGTCCATGTCATGTCACCGATCACATTGGGATTTTCTTTCACAATCTTCCACAGCCTTACGATATCTGCAGGCAGTGTCTCCGTTCCAAGAATCACACGGTTCGGATACATCTCATGCTCCATCTCATGTCTTGCCGTCAGATAATTGTAGCCTGTTAGATCCGTAACGGATGCAAATTCCTCCAACAATCCGGTTACGATCTCATTTTTCGCAAAAGCATCCGCCGTCGGGCCGGACATCAAATCCGTAGAGCCATTGGCCGCATCCACACTTGTACCAGATTCCTCCTTGGGTGCTTCCTGTGCCGCCATCATCTGCATCATCTGCTCCATGGAAAGCCCCATAATGGAACACATGATTTCCCCCATATGATCCACGCAGGAGAGCAGGCCATTGATAGCCACCGTCACATACCGGGTAGCGTCCAGCGCATGGAATTTCTCCGTAATCCTGCGGTTTAACTCCGCCCCCTTTGCACTGGCCACTTCCTGAATCTCATTACCGGATATGTACATAATCACAGAGGGATGGTTATAATCCTTCGCCACCATTTGCTCCACGTCCTTCTCCCAATAATCGGAAAAAGCCTGCGCATAATCATTGTTATTTTTTGTCCTTGTCCACATATCGGACAATTCATCAAGCACCAGCATCCCCATACTGTCACATGCATCCAGCATCGCCTTACTGATTGGATGGTGGGAACTGCGGATACAATTGAACCCCGCCTCCTTTAACTGTCCGCAACGCCTCCGTTCTGCACTTTCCAGAGTGGCCGCGCCTATAATCCCATTGTCATGGTGAATACAGCTGCCGCGCAAATTTATTTCTTTCCCGTTTAACCGAAGTCCATGCTTTGCATTCATGGTAATGGTACGGATACCGAAGTTCTCTTTCACTTCATCCAATACTTCCCCATCTTCCATGATTTTTACGGTACAAATATAAAGGTTAGGCTGTTCTACGTCCCACAGTTTCGGGGCATCCACTAAAATCCGCTGTCTGACCGGGATTTCCTGGTCCGGAAATACGGATACCAGTGTGGTTTCTTTTCCGGCAATATTTCCTTCCCCATCTGACAGTTCTGTTACCACCCTTACTTTATGCCTTTTGTATCCCTTGTTCTCCATTCTGACTGCAACCTGGACAGTCGCACAATCCTCTTCTACCTCCGGCGTGGTGATTTGCACCCCGTCTACTGCAATGTGCAGCCGGTTTCCCACCATGACATTCACATTTCTGTAAATACCGCTCCCGGAATACCATCTGGAATCTTCCTCCGCGGAATTGTTGGCAACCACTTTGATTTCATTGTTCTGCCCATATTTCAAGAAATCATCCAGTTCAATATAAAAGTTGGTATACCCATAGGGATGTCCGCCTGCATAATCCCCGTTCACATACACCATGGCGTTTTTGTAGACCCCTTCAAATTCAAGGGTAACATTCTTATCCGCCCATTCCTTTGGCACATCAAAATTCTTCGTATAATGATAGACTCCGCCGGGATAAAATCCGGTCTGGTGCTGATTTTTTGTCTCCTTCGTGCGCTTCTCATGGATCATCGCGTCATGGGGAAGTGTAATTGCCGCCGCTGCCGAAGCGCTTCCCTGCATTGCCGCCATCATTGGGCTTCCGCCCGGCTTGCTCACATGCCATCCACTATTCCATTTTTTGCGTATCACGTTTTTGCCCTCGCTTTCTATAGTTGAAACTTTTCTGGTATTTCACAGATTATCTTGCCTTACAAATCTTATGTTCAATATGTGTCGCCTCACTCCGAAACGCATTATCCGGCAATGCCATCGGGAAATCATGGATTGTCAGAATACCCGGCTTTCCGGCACACACATGGGGGATTGCATTCACAATACGCATTGCTGTAAACACATATCCTTCATAAGACAGTTCTTCCGGCTGTTCCGGCAGGCTGACATTCATATCCGCCTGAAGGTTCGGATCCCCCTCGATCCTCACGCTAATCTGGCCAACACGGTCTGTATACGGCCAGTCAGGCGCAATATCCTGTGACATTCTGTTAATATGTTCAATCACAATCGCTTCCCGTCCTTCCACGATTCCGCAGGTACGAACCCAGACAGCCGCCACCTTGCCCGGCTCAATGGTTCCCCAGCCAACCGGAATCGGTTCCGTAGCGACACGCTTTTCAAACGAAGTCTTGAACCCTTCAATTTCATAACCCAGATTGTTGGCAATATTCTTAATCGTCAGCCCCCAGATATAAATCTGCGTGTCCGGATTCTCCAAAGAGCACTGGTATTCCGGCACCTCGTCAAACCCATAAGAAGGTGCCATCTCATCCCTGACAGGCGCGGTGGAATAATTATACATCTCACGTATTGTCAAAGTTTTAATCGTGTTGGAACAAGTTGCCAACAGCATAGCCTGGTTTTCTGCATATCCAGGTTCCTGCCCATTGATAAAAAAAGATGCGTTCCCTTCTTCCGCCGCTTTACGGATTTCCTCAACATATGCCTGGTCAAACGCACCTCTCGGCCAAATCAGGTCAGGAACGGAAGGGGAAACCACATTGATTCCTCTGGACAAGAATTTCTTATACCACTCCCCATTTACCTTCGACGCAGCCATAGGGTTTCTGATATTAATTGCCATAACGGCGCAATCGGGCTTTAACGCAAATATTTCCTCTTCATCTCCTATAATAATGATTCCGTTCGGCTCATCCAAATCTAACAGTCCAGAATCCATCCCGATATGCCCGGGAGCGGTTTCCTTATGTCCCCAGACACCTACCAGCTCCATGTTCTTCCTGCCTTTCAGACAGCGGATTGCAACACCTGCAACATTTCCCGTTCCAATCACTACAACTCTTAATTTCTTCTCTTCCATCTTTGGTTCCTCCCTATTTCTTCAACCTATAAATCGTTACGCTTTCTTTTTTTGCATGACACAAGAGTATTTGAGATTCCCCATCAGATACAGGGACATCTTCAAAAATCAATTTTGAAGCTTCTTCCATTTCCGCAAGCTGCTCCTTTGTCGGATATGACGGTTTCCCCTGAGCCTCCCACACTGCAAACGGATTACAATGGTCAGAATCAATCACCGCTTTTTGAACAGAGGTATATTTTCCGCTTACCGTAATTTCCATATCCTGTGCCTCGATATCCCTTTCCTCGATATCGTGATTATAGGCAAAAACCATAATCTCCTCACCATCGGATAATGCCATTACCTCCGCCGTCCTATGCTGGTCTCCCGATACTTCAAGCCTTTTTGTTCCTGCCTGATGCAACGCCTCAAATAATCGATAGGACGGTTTTCTTATACCATAAACATTGACCAACCCAAATTCATTATTAAAAGGCAATCCATGCAAGCCAAGTTCCTCAAAAACATCTGAAATACACCAGTAAGAATATCCTTCTACCAACCCTTCGTTATACGCAAAAATTTGTGTTATGGCCGCGGCCGCATAGTTTGTATCAAAATGTCCGGCATTCCACTCTGTATAATAAAGCGGAAGTTCCCCCGCTTCTTCTTTTGCCTTTTTCGTCAGCCTTGCCAGGATATCCCTTGGATTGTTATTTTCACCCCCAATCACCTGCTGCATGATTTCCTTGAATTTCTCCGACCCCATTTCCATTGCCTGCTTAATCACATCTTCATCCATGCCGCTGCCCTTTGTTCCCGGCCCGTTCATCCCTGCCCTCGAAAGGGGATCGTCGCTTGGATAGTGATGGGTAGAAATAAAATCAAGCGGTACATTGTTTTCATGGCAGAATTTCTTCAGTTCCGGTATCCACATATTGTTCGATGTTGCCGGGCCTCCGACCTTAAGGGAAACATCTACTTCCTTAATCGCCCTTGCAGTTATTTCATACAAATGGAAATAATCTTCCATTGTCCCGTCAAAAAAGAACCGCAGGTTTGGCTCATTCCAGACCTCAAAAAACCAGCTTCGGATTTCTTCCAATCCATACCTGTCAACAAGATGCCCAACCAGCTCTTTTATCAGCCACTGCCATTTTCCATCTTCTTTTGGCATGGTTACATTCCCTTTATAGTGGAAACAAGTAGCGGCACCGCTTGCATACGCTTCTGGCATAAATCCAAGCTCTACAAAAGGTTTCATTCCAGTTTCCAGCAGGAAGTCAAAAACACAATCAATATTAAAAAATGAAATTTGGGGTTCCTCAAACGGCATCATCGGGGCAATCACGACACTCATATCGTCATTTAAAAGACCATGGAACCTGATATACTCAAATCCAATCTCTTCATGCGCCCTCCTAATCTGCTTTCTCACATCTTCCCTCAGAAGCGTGGCCGCATGGCAGCTTCCGACACATTTCTCCCAATAATGGGGATAGTTCCTTCCTTCTTTTCCCGCATCCACAAAATACTTTACAGACATGTTAATTACCTCCTTTTAATTAGTTCAATCCCATCAATGTCCTCAATACTTTCAAACTCTCTTTTTCTGTACGCTCCTATTAATTACTGTTAAGCACCCCTTTTCTCCTCGCATCTAGCTCCTGACGTATCTGCCCAATCTTGTCACTTAAATCATACTTTCTGATCACAAAATACTGTATCAGGGATAATGCCGCAGGTATAAATACTGTAAGCGCGATAATCGAAGCATTGGCCGCGGCAGACTGAACCTCTAAAGTACCATCAAAGTCTGTCATTCCCATGACGATACCTACAACTGCGGAAGCCAGCCCGGTACCGACTTTTACCGCGAATCCACTGAGGCTTCCATAAACCCCTTCAACACCGCTGATATTGTTTTTCCACTCGCCATAATCAATACATTCAATCGTTATGATATGGCCCATCATATTCAACGGAAGACCTGCAACAGCGACTACTATGGAAGCTATAATTAATACCGGAAAACTGATACTGCCAAACATTTTTGCCAGGTATCCCACTACGGCAACAAGCGTACATATTCTGGCAATTCCCATAAGCCCCTTTTTCTGCATAAGCTTTGGTAAAAAAATAAGGGCAAATGGTACAAAAAGTCCAATCATACTAAGAACAGAATTTAATGCCAGATTTCCAAGAATATACTGCGCATAGTACAATGCGACAGCCGATGTAATATTGGTTATAAGATTCTGTAGCAGCATCGTCACACAATAAATAAGAATATATTTATTATTGACAAGAATCATCAATGCCTCTTTTAATGTAGCTTTCTTTTGCGTATCGCCTGCATCTGCTTCTGTGAAATCATCCATTTCCTTAACAAGCAGGAAACGGAAGGTTCCCATAATGCCAAACGGAATTGCATATACTAAAGAAATCTTTGTCCATCCGCTCGGCTGGGATCCCCACATGGAAATTAACAGAG
>CATLEQ010000262.1 GCA_949915905.1 uncultured Lachnospiraceae bacterium
ACGGATTACTCCGCACTACGTGCTCCCGTAATCCTAAAACACCTCAAATCCGCTCATTTTCCTACGGAAAATGGCTACTTTTCGGTGTTTTGCGGGTCCCAAAGTCATGCTTTTCCATGCAAGCATGAAACGCATGACCTTTTGACGCTTGTATCATATTTATATTAAGGAGGTAAAAATAATATGGAACAATCCAAGAAAATGGCACAAATCGCTTATCGTGCACTGGAAGAGAAAAAAGGGGAAAACATTAAAATCATAGATATCAGCACGGTTTCTATCCTGGCTGACTATTTTCTGATTGCAAACGGTGTCAATGAAAATCAGGTGCGAGCCATGTCTGACAGTGTGGAAGAAGAGCTTGCCCGTGCCGGTCATCCTCTCAAACAGCGAGAAGGTTATGGTACCGGAAAATGGATTCTGCTGGATTTTGGCGATATCATCGTCCATGTGTTTGACAAGGAAAACCGCTTGTTTTATGACTTGGAGCGAATCTGGCGTGACGGAAAGGCCATCAGCCCGGAAGAAATAGAGCAGTAGTTCGTGTCAGCGTAAGGAGAAAGGCATAGCAAGTAGGCTACTCCTTACGCTGGCTTTTTGCATCTGCAATAACATGGAACGGAAGTCACTTTAAGAAGCGGAATACTCCGATTACTTTCCCAAGTATCGTTACGTCCTTTACGATAATCGGATCCATATAGTCATTCTCGGGCTGAAGCCGTATCACGCTTTCTTCCCTATAAAAAGTCTTTACCGTCGCGCTGTCTTCAATCATCGCCACCACGATATCTCCGTTCTGCGCCGTATGCTCCTCTTGCACTAACACGTAATCCCCGTCATAGATACCGACATTGATCATGCTTTCGCCTTTAATAATCAGTAAAAACGTCTGCTTGTTCGGCATCATCTCGGCCGGAATCGGAAAATAGTTCTCAATATGCTCCTGCGCCAGAATCGGCACGCCCGCCGCCACATGTCCGATAATCGGCACGTTCACAAGCTCGCGCCGGGTCAGGTTGAACGTATCGTCGAGAATCTCAATGGCCCGCGGCTTCGTCGGGTCACGGCGGATATATCCGTTTTTCTCAAGCGTCTCCAGATGGGAGTGGACGGAAGACGTGGACTTCAAATGTACGGCCTCGCAAATCTCCCTCACCGCAGGCGGGAATCCCCGCTCTAAAATCTGTGCCTTGATATATTCCAAAATCTCTTCTTGCTTCTTGCTGATTTTTCCTTGTGCCATATGTATTACCTCCTGTTTCTATGCACGGGACACCACGGCCGTGAATAGTTTACTTGTTCTGTATTTCTATAGTACCACAGATGGCGCAAAAAAGCAAACATTTGTTACGAAAATATGTTCGGAAATTTTTGCAAAACCTATTGACAAACATTCGTTCATGTATTATACTATGTTCGAAAAGAACAAGTGTTTACAAAGAAATGTTCGATTCAAGGGGGTTGAGAACGCCACCGTCGTTCTTGCGGCGGCACACAAGTCAGCTGTGCTGACAAAACACATCCAGGCATTCCGTGTCATATGTGCTTTGCACCAGCGGAAGTCCTGCATCCGTCAAATGTATGAGAGAGTTGCGTCCTCCATAGATTTTAGGCGTGAATAGGATGTGAAAACAGGAGAGAAGAGGGGGAAAAAGCGATGAGAGAAATGAGGAATACGGCTTCATTAAGCCGACATGTACAGCGTGACGGACATAAGGGAGAGTCAGTAGAGCAACAAAATTTTAAATTTCGTGTTCCGAAAAGCGAACCCGCAAGACGAAAAAATGTTCGAAGAGCAAGGCGCAGGATGATCCGGCGCATAAGGGTGGCTACCTTTTTGCTCCTATTATTTGTATCCGTCATGGGAGGATTTATCAGCCTGGCGAAGGATAACCGAAGAGAAGCATGCGATGGTGGAAACGCTTCTTCAAGCAGCCGCCTTTCAGATGGAAATGTTTCAGATGGAACTCTCTCTGATCATGACGCATTAGATAATGGCACTTTGGATAACGGCACTTTAAATAGTGAGCCGTCCCAATATTACAAGACAATCATCATCCGGCCGGGGGAGACGTTATGGAACATAGCCGAGACCTATTGTACGAGTGACAAGACGCTGACGGACTATATCGATGCCATAAAGAAGATGAATCATCTAAAGGGCGATACCATTTATGCCGGCGAGCGGATTCTTGTCATTTGCCAGAACTTAGATTCTTAAGATATCAATATACATCCCTATGTATTGATATAAAAAACTCACCCAAGTATGCGGCTCATGGACACTTTGCCATGAGCCGCACCAAAACACATTTGTATACACCCATACAAGATTTTTGAACTTTATCGCGTTTGGAATCCTAGGGATGCATTCTTTTTGATTTTTATGTATTCATGCATACAATGTTAAAACGAACGATTTGTGTCCGGAATTTAGGAGATTTGAATATCGACAGTGCGATTTGAGCTAAATACATCTATACGACAAATACCGATTTTTCCAAAAGATGTAGACAAAAAATCCAGAATATGCTATAATACACTTGGGTTTTAGGTAAAAAATTATAATAAGGGGATTTTTATAATGGGACAACAACAATCAAAAAACAAAACGTATCACGAACAAACGTATATTGACAATACCTTGCGGCTGCGTGAGGTGTTAAAGACATTGCCTCCGTTTGCCAAGGACTATTTTCGTGCGGTGGAACCGACGACATCCGCTAAAACACGAATTTCTTACGCATATGACATCCGTGTATTTTTTCATTTTTTGATGGAAAGCAATCCTATATACAAAAATTATTCTATTGAACAGTTTACCTTGGCTGATTTGGAGCGTATCGAACCTGTGGATATCGAGGAATACCAGGAGTATCTAAAGGTCTATAAAAATGAGGACAAACAGCTTACGAACGAAGAAAAAGGGCTCGCCCGTAAAATGTCGGCCTTGCGCAGTTTTTACGGTTATTATTTTAAACGCCAGGTAATCTCAAAAAACCCCACGTTGCTTGTCGATATGCCCAAATTACATGATAAGGCGATCATCCGGCTGGATGCGGACGAAGTCGCCATGTTACTCGATTTTGTCGAGCATGGCGGCGATGGATTATCCGGACAACAAAAGCGTTATTATGAGAAAAATAAAAACCGTGATTTGGCAATCATTACCTTGTTGCTTGGAACCGGCATTCGAGTTTCCGAATGTGTCGGACTCGATCTCCAGGACGTTGATTTTAAAAATAATGGCGTGAAGGTCGTCCGAAAAGGCGGAAATGAAATGGTAGTTTACTTTGGCGAAGAGGTCGAAACTGCCCTCAAGTCCTATATTTATACGACGCGGAAGACCACTACTCCCCTGCCCGGGCACGAGAACGCGCTCTTTTTGTCAACCCAGAGACGGCGTATCGGCGTGCAGGCCGTGGAAAATATGGTGAAAAAGTACGCACGGCAAGTGACTCCAAACAAAAAAATCACCCCACATAAGCTACGCAGTACTTATGGCACGACACTATACAAAGAGACCGGGGACATTTACCTCGTGGCGGACGTACTCGGCCACAAGGACGTAAACACGACAAGAAAGCACTATGCCGCCATTGATGAGGACAGACGCCGTCTGGCCGCGACGGCGGTTCGCCTGCGGGAGGATTAACAATGCAATTACAGCGACTGTTAAGCTATACGAGAAAAGCCGTGGATGAATACCAGATGATTGAGGAAAACGACCATATTGCCGTCGGAATCTCCGGCGGCAAGGACAGCCTGACCCTTCTGTATGCCTTGCACGGGCTAAAAAGATTCTACCCGAAAAGGTTTGAATTAAGTGCCATTACCGTTGACCTGGGATTTGAAAATTTTGACTTATCCCCCATTCAAAAATTATGCCAGGAACTGGAGGTTCCGTACCATGTGGTCAAATCAGACATTTATCGTATTTTATTTGAGGTACGGAAAGAGTCCAATCCTTGTTCTCTCTGTGCCAAAATGCGCAAGGGTGCGTTAAATGACGCCGTCAAAAAATGGGGGTGTAATAAGGTGGCCTATGCCCATCACAAGGACGACATCATTGAGACGATGCTGCTCTCCCTTATTTTTGAAGGACGGTTTTATTCTTTTTCTCCGAAGACGTATCTCGACCGCATGGATTTGACCGTCATACGTCCATTGATGTTCGTGGACGAGCTGGAGATTTGTGGATTTCGCAACAAATACCAGCTTCCGGTCGTCAAGAGCAAGTGTCCGGTGGACGGATATACAAAACGACAATATGCAAAAGAGCTTTTAAAGCAACTAAATACCGAGCATCCGGGCACCCGCGAACGGATGTTCCATGCCATTCTAAATGGAAATCTAAAGGGCTGGCCCGAAAGGCTTGATTGTACGCACTAAACGGTTCTACAAAAGCGTCCGTCAGCTCCGGCCGACACACTTCCTTTGGATGGCTCGTTCGCAATCGAGTAGGGGCAATTTCCCCTACTCGCCGCGCCGGGGCAGGTTGCGTAAGCAGCACATACCTTTCTGCCCCGTGCGCATAAAAAGGAGCACTTTGGCGATTTTTCCAAGTGCTCCTTTATGCTCAGATCTTTGTGTTTTTGATAGAAATGCCTTCTTTCAATGCGACATACTGCTCAATTAATTTCGCCGTGCCCTCGATGCCCAATCTGGCACTGTTTAAGCACAATTCATAACTTTCCGCATCCGACCA
Source organism: uncultured Lachnospiraceae bacterium (assembly GCA_949915905.1). GTDB lineage: Bacteria > Bacillota > Clostridia > Lachnospirales > Lachnospiraceae > Schaedlerella. Next base: position 4,709 of record CATLEQ010000262.1, read on the forward strand.
CCGCTTATTCGTATAATAGTCATAGTAGCTTGCGCGCTGTTTATCCGCCTTCAAAATCATGTCCTTTGCCTTGTTGTCCGGCAAATCATAAATCCGGGCAATCCTACGGATCCGGGCATTTAAATCGGCATGAATGAACACGCTGACCACGTTGTCATAATTTTCCAATGCATAATCTGCGCAACGCCCGACAAGAATGCACGGTCCCTCGTCCGCGATTTTCTTAATGGCATCAAACTGTGCCAGAAAAACTTTATGATTAATCGGCATATCCGTATAGGCACTGCCTGTATACCCTACGGAATAAGTGTCCATGACCAGAGAATACAGAAAGCTATTTGTCGGTTTTTCATCATGAGTCTCGAAAATCTCCTCACAAATCCCGCTCTCTTTCGCGGCACGTGTCAACATCTCTTTATCATAAAGCTTGATGCCCAAATCTTCAGCCACCTTATTCCCAATCTCTCTTCCTCCGCTGCCAAACTGTCTTCCGATTGTAATGATTGTATTTGTACTCATCTCTTGCGTCACCCTCCATGTAGTCAATCATTTTGTTTGATTATAGCCGAAAAAAACGGATTTTACAATAACTCTCGGCAAATATGTTGGATTTTTGTACAAAATAGCGAATAAATGGACGGCCTTAAACCAAAAATGACCGTCCTTTTACTTGCTTCAAAGATTCATGTATTTCTCAATTTTTCCAGCAGCTCCTGAAAATATTCCGGGAGCGGGGCATCAAATTCCATATATTTCCCACTTGACGGATGCGTAATTCCAAGAATCTTGGCATGCAGCGTCTGTCCCTGTAGTTTGAACGGACATTTTGCCGGTCCGTACAGCACGTCCCCCAAAACTGGATGCCCGATGCTGGACATATGCACGCGGATTTGATGTGTACGTCCTGTCTCCAATGTACATTCCACATAAC
>CATLEQ010000263.1 GCA_949915905.1 uncultured Lachnospiraceae bacterium
CCGCATACCGCCAGCACCACGCCGCCGTCTTCCACGTAGGCTTTAAAATCATCCTTGATGTCTTTTAAATATTCACAGACCAATTCCTGCTCCCTATCGGAACCGCCGCCCAAAAGCACAATGTCAAGCTGGGAAAAATCGATTGCGTCCCCCGAGAGGAAGGGGATTACCTCGGCTTCAATACCGCGCCATTCCAGTCTTTTGCGCAGGCACTGAATATTTCCGCGATCCCCGTATAGATTCAGCAAATCCGGATATAAATGTCCGATTGTCAGTTTGACGGTTTGCCTGGCGGCCGCATGCGGCATGTCAGCATTTTCAGCGTTGTTCGTGATCTGGGGATTGTCTGACACTTTACTTGCATTTCCCTTTGTTTCCTCTTGTAACACGTTCAGCAAATGATTCGTGCGGTACAGTCCGGAATAATTCACGATGACGTACAAGTTTTTCGTGCCGTTTTGTGTCAAATCCAGAATCGACGCGCGTAAATCCGCCGTGGAACCGCAGGAAATGTCTTCATATTTTAGCCGCAGTCCCATATCGTATTTTCTCGTTCCGGCCGTGAGAATCGTGTTTGTATTTGCGTCCGCCAGATACTGGAAATCCACGTCCCACAGCCAGGAAATGTCCTCACCGTCCTGATACGTGTCATTGATCTGGATGATGATGTCCTTGGGAGCCGCGTCTTTTAAAACAAGCGAGATTTTCTGCTGGAAGCCAATCGGGTTTTTAGCCAGATGGAGCTGTACCCGGGCGCCGTTTATCGTGAAAATACTCTCGCGGTTATTGCCGTAATCAAAAGCTTCAATCGTATGTTTAAAACCGGAAGTATCAGCCTCCAGAGCCTTAAGCGCGGCATAGGCGGACAGCTTATTATAAACATTGTAAGGCGAACGGGCCGAGGAATAAATGGTCACGCCGTCAATCGAAAAGTCATATACCTCGTCATGGAAAAACACGTCGGAGGCCGTATAATCCGGAGTCGGGTGCGCAAGCCCGCAATTGGGGCAATGGTAAACGCCAAGCTGGCCATAGTGGAAAAAGTCGTATTCCAGCTTTTTCCCACAATGTCGGCAAAAAATGCTCTCGCGAATCTCTGAGCGGGAGAAGTCGTCAAAAATTTGCTCGCTGATGCCGTATGTGACGTAAGGATTTTCCCCTTCCATCGCCAACGTGTAGGAGAGCACGTCGTCACAGTTGATGACGACCTTTGTCTTTGGCACGCTGTGAATCGCCGTTTTTACCATGTTGTAGGTAATGTCGACTTCCCCGAACCGGTCAAGCTGGTCCCGGGAAATGTTTGTCAGCAGCGCGCAATCCGGCTGCAATTGCGGCAACACGCGCACGGAGGCAATCTCGTCCACTTCGATGCATGCATAATCCGCGTGTAAGAGTCCCTGCTTGTCCGTTGCAAGGACGAAGGCGGAAATGATGCCGTTTAACATGTTGGCCCCGGTGCGGTTGATGATGACGGTATGTCCCGCATCCTCAAGTACCTTGCACAGCAGGCTGTTTGTCGTCGTCTTCCCGTTGGTTCCCATCGTGACGATGGTCTTTTTGTCAACCTGGGCGGACATCTCGCGCAAAATCTTCGGGTCAATCAGGCGTGCGACCAACCCAGGGAGCGTGACGCCGCTTCCCATGTGTAGTTTCTTTATGGCCGTGCTCGTAAACTTGGCGGCACGGACGGCTAATTTGCTTCGTAGTCTCATAGTATCCTCGCTTACTTTATCTTTTCACTCATTGGGGCCAAAGGCGTGTTTTGTAACAATATCCTTTGGCCTAAGTACCATTCTGTACTATTATAAAGGAAATGATACCAGAAAACAAGGGATAAAATATTACTATATTACTTGTGTTCCTCGTCCCAGGTCCTATTCGCTTTCTCTACTGTCAGAAGGCTTAACAGCCCGATCATGACAAGTGCTAAAACGGTAGGAACGATGACGTACAAGAATTGAATCATCGAAATCGCGCCCGCGGTCTGCGTCGCCGCGGAACCAACGTATCCGCCCAGTTCCAAAAACCAGCCGAGCAGTGCGGAGCCAAGGCCGCTGCCGATTTTGATTCCTACGGAAGAGCAGCTAAACATCGTTCCGTCGATGCGGACATGGTGGCGGCGATAGGTGTAATCACTCGTTTCCGCAATCAGGGCGTTCATGCTGCCTTTCAATGAGGAACCGAATAAATTATACAAGCCATAAGTCAACAACATGAGCGGCACGCTCTGCAAAAAGGCGGCACCGACGAACAATAGTCTGCTGACGAAGGCAAGTGAGTACTCCGCCAAATTTAATTTGTACATGCTGCCGACCTTTTTCAAAAGCATCGGGGTCAGGGAGAGGCCGATGACCATCGGAACCGTGCGCATCAGGGTAAAGGAACCCAGGAGGCTGGCGTTTCCAAGGATGTAGGTCATATAATAAATGGCGACTCCGTACATGATGCCGGTCGTGATATAGTCCGTCAAGTACATGCACAAAATAATGATATAGTATTTGTTACTTAAAAGATACTTAACGCTTTGTAAGAAATTGATGTTGTTCTTTGCCTCGGCATTTTGTTCCTTCTCGGCAAGTTCCTTCGGGTCTTCCGGCAATTCTTTTACCATCAGGCAGCTAAAGGTATTTACGGCCAGGGCAATCAGTCCGAAGAGCACCGCGGTCCGTCTCCATCCAACAGCACCGCCGCCGAATCCATTTACAATGTTCATGGCAAAGGTGGTGATAATCAAGTTACACACCAGAGAGAAAATGAACCGGATGGAGCCGAGTTGTACCCGTTCCTCGCCGTTTCTCGTGATCAGTGCGGTCAACGTGGAATATGCGATGTTGTTGGCCGTATAGAAAATGGCATTCAAGGACGTATATACAATGAAGAAATAAGCGTATTGTACATTTTCCGAGGTGTTCGGAATGGCGAAAAGTAAAACAAGACAGCCGGAAACGCCGATTTGGGAATACAACATCCATGGGCGGGTCTTTCCTAATTTACTCTTGGTGCGGTCGATCAACCGTCCGCAGATGACATCCGTAACACCGTCGAACACCTTGGAGAACAGCATAAGCGTGCCGATGACTCCGCTGTTCATCCCCATCACGTCCGTACAATAAATCATGATGAAGCTTGCCATCAGTCCAAAAGAACAAATTGCCGCAAAATCACCTGATCCATAGGCCACTTTTTGATACCATTTCAAATACTTTTTTTCAGACATCTTTACTTCCTCCTTTGTAAAGGAACAAAGACGATCGTTCTGAAGGGAGGGGATATTTACCTGATTAATACGAAATCCATCCATGCCCTGGATGGGCAGGGCGAGGCTAATTTGTGTCTTATCATACAGATTAACAGTAATTTTTTGAAAAATCCGAACGATGCAAATGTGACCTATTTCTTTTATTTAAACAGTCAGGACAAAGTTTTAGTTCCGGGCTGCAGTTACGAAAAAATCAGGCGGACGGCCGCGAGAATCGGGCAGGAGTACCGGGCGGAGAAACAGTTTGGCTTTTATCGCCTTTATTCTCTTCTATATGAAATGGCCGCGGATTTATTTGAGTATTCTGTTTATGACACATACCTGGCCGCAGATTATAGTAATAATGAGGATAACCATTTTCTGGTGGAAATACTCAATTATATTCAGGATCATTATCAGGACGAGCAGGTTTTGGAAGAAGTGTGCAAGGAAAAAGGAATCGGTGAAAAAAATTTATACAAGCTCTTGAAAAAGAGAATCGGGATGACTCCGAATCAATTTTTGTTAAAGAATCGGATAGAGCATGCGAAGTACCTTCTTTCCTGCACAAATAAGTCCGTGGACTTTATCGTGGATGACTGCGGCTTTGGTTCCGAGAGCACTTTTTTCCGGGTGTTCAAGCAAAGCGTCGGCACCACGCCTTTAAAATACCGCAAAAAGGGAAAGCTGGCCGAAAATAATCCGGAGCTGAAAAACTATCTGGATTTTAATTATTCGGAGGCGAACCGCCTTTTATACGAGTATGCAAAAGAAGAATGAATGAGGATTCAGCCGGAAAATGAAAAAGAACTTGAAATAGGAAAATGAGATGAAAAAAGGAGTAAAATGGCATATGAAATGTACGAAAGAATACCGCCTTTCCAATACAAAGAAGGCGCAGAAAATTCTGGAGCAATTGACGTTGGAAGAAAAAATTTATCTGATGTCGGGTAATTTGACGCCGGAAGACCGAAAAGAGGAGATGAAAAAGAGGAAGGAGAGCAGGGAGTTTCACTATGGCTATAAGCCGTACGAGGCCGGCGGATTTGAAAAACACGGGCTGGAGCCAATGAAGTTTTGTGACGGGCCGCGTGGTGTCGTCTGTGGAACGGACAAGACGACTTGTTTTCCCGTCGCGATGCTTCGGGGAGCCACGTTTGACACGGAATTGGAGGAAAAAATAGGAGAGGCCATCGCGGAAGAGATTCTTGCCCTTGGGGGAAATTTGTTTGCCGGGGTATGTATTAACCTTCCTTACAATCCGGGCTGGGGAAGATGTCAGGAGACGTACGGGGAAGATTCGTTCCACCTGGGAGAAATGGGAAGTGCCATGGTGCGGGGCGTGCAGAGTAAAAACGTAATGGCATGCATCAAGCATTTTGCCTTTAACCAGATGGAAATTTCCAGACTGGAAGTAGACATAGACTGTGACAAACGAACCGAGCGTGAAGTGTTTCTCCCTCATTTTAAGAAATGTATTGATAACGGGGCGGCCGTGGTGATGAGCTCTTACAATTTATATCAGGGCACGCATTGCGGGCATTCGGACTACTTGTTGAACAAGGTGCTAAAGGAAGAGTGGGGATTTGACGGTTTTGTCATCAGCGATTTTGGATATGGTATCCGGGAAACGGTGGAGGCGGCAAATGGCGGCCAAAATATCGAGATGTCCTTTACGAATCATTTCGGTGAACCATTGATAAAGGCGGTAAAAGAAGGAAAGGTGCCAGAGCAAGTCATTGACGATGCCGCATTGCGAATCATAAGGACAATTCTTTCGTTTACGGAACAAGGCGGGCCAGGTTTTGGAGAGGAAGTGCTTGCCAATAGGGAGCATACGAATCTGGCACTGCAATGTGCCCGTGAGGGCATGGTTTTAATTCAAAATGAGAAACATGTTCTCCCGGCCAAAAAACAAGGAAAAGTGCTTGTTCTAGGAAGGATGGGAAAGGACATTCCGACCGGCGACCATGGCTCAAGCTGGGTGTTCCCGCCATATATCAGGATCCCGCTGCATAGCTTGAAGGAGTGCGCGCCGGAGGCGGAAATCATTTATTATGACGGGGAAAACTTAGAACATGCAAAAGAACTTGCAAGTGAGGCGGATTTTGTCATTTTCGTGGTCGGATATGATTATAAAGACGAGGGCGAATATATTTCCGTGGAGCAAGTCAAGATGGACGGGTATGCGGAAGCCTGCGGCGGTGACCGCGACCATCTTTGCTTGCGTGAAAATGAACAAACATTGCTCAAAGAAGTCGGACCATTGAATGCGAATTCCGTTGCCGTTCTGATTGGCGGCAGTACGATTTTGATTGATGATTGGAAGGATTGTGTCAGTGCCATTTTAGTCGGATTTTATCCGGGAATGGAGGGTGGA
>CATLEQ010000264.1 GCA_949915905.1 uncultured Lachnospiraceae bacterium
ACCCGCCCTTGTTGGGGTTCTCGCGGAAAAAAACGTCGAAAACGACCGTGTCATTTTCCTGCGTTTCAAAATAGCCCTGCATCATGGTCAATTCATATAAATCTGTTAATAAAGTAAGATTTCTGGCATTCATGTTTCCTATGCTCCTTTCTTGGCTGGCGAGAACGTTTATACCATGGCCGCATTTTTATTTATAGTATCCTGAATGACATTTTTTACATATGTTCCAATATGCTTTTTCGTGTCCGCGTCCAGTTTGTCCGGATAAATCGGCTGGCCGTATTCGATGATGACGTGGGTTTTGCGAACGCGCGGAAGGTGCGCCTCGAAAACGTCCGCCATATTGTTGATACAAACCGGGACAATCGCACAGCCGCTCTTGGTGGCAATTTTAAATGCTCCGTCCTTAAAATCCAACATGCTCAATTCCTCGCCCCGATTGCGGGTTCCCTCCGGAAAAATGCAAATCGAGATGCCGTTTTTCACGTATTCAATGCCAGTCAGGATGGTCTTGAGCCCAGCCCGCGCATTTTCCCGATCCAGAAACAGGCAGTATAAGTATTTCATCCAAATGGAAAGCAAGGGAAAGCTTTCCATTTCCTTCTTTGATACATACCCGGTCAGCCGTTTGCACCGTGCGTAAGTAATGACGATGTCAAAATAACTGCGGTGGTTGCCGACGAAAAGCACCGCCTCGTCGGGAATGTTTTCCTCGCCGATTACGGTCAAATCTACCCCGGTCATGGCGATAATCACGTTAAACGCCCACTGCACGATGCGCAGGGAACTGATGTCCTTTGCGCGGCGGTTGAACTTTCCTATCACCCATTCGATAAAAAAGAGTGGGATGCTGCAAATCAGGAACAGAATTAAGAATGTGATGATACATATAAATCGAATCATGTCCATGTCCTCTTTTCGTTTAATTCATGGGCAAAAACATCCATGCCCAAAACTATTCAAAAATTATTGCTCATTCATTATACTAAAACGGACAAAAAAAGACAATGGAGAAATGAGAAAAGGCCGGATAAAAATGAATAAATCAGTTCATTTTTATCCGGCAAGATTGTCAGGCCATGACTTCGCCAAATGACATCACCGGGGACACGGAGATGTCCGAGACGGCAATGCCACCGGCGGGAGCACTTATGGGCGCGGCCTCGGCGACGGGCGCAGTACTCGCCGCGGGTACGTATGCACCATAAATGGAGCCTTCCTCCCGCTCGTCGTCCTTGTGTAATTTACGGAAACGAAATGCGTTGTTTACGTCATCCAAGTGTCCTTCCAGCGCGATTGCCCTGTCTGCGGTTTTGCGGGCGAGCTTCTTTTTCTCAAGCTCGATGCGGAGACGAAGCTCTTGCTCCCTCTTCTCGGCTCGCTTTTTACGTGCCCGGGCCAAATCCTCCTCATTGAGGCGGCGAATCTTGCGGCTGCCGCGCAAAAGCACCTTCTGCAGGGAACTGATGGCGGCTCTGGCCTTGTTTTTTTCCTGGGTGGTTCCCGTGGTGGCAACACTGCGCAAATTGGCAATGTTGCGTCTCGCGTCACTCATCGCGGCTTGTACCTGCCCTTTGGACGAGGCACTTGCCAGGCGGCTGTATACGCGCGAGGTGGAGTAGGAGGACTTTGATACCTTGACCTTGTAAGGAGTGTTTTCCTTGTTGGCTTTCGTGGTTTCCTTCATCTTTTCCAACATGTTTTTCATGTTTTCATATTCCTTTTGGAGTTCATCCAAAGGAGATGGCTCTTCCGAACCAGACTTCGCGCTCCACGCACGAACGCCCTCCGTGTCAATATAGGCTCCAAGTGCGGCGAACTCTCCATCGTTATTGGAGATGCCGGAAATGACACGGCGTAAAATCTGCTTTCCCTCTTCAAAGGCCTTCTGCGAGCTGGTGATCTGGCGCAGCCAGTCACTTGAGAGGATAACGTGCCGTCCCTCGCCGAGGCCGGCGGCGGTATAGCTAAGCTGTTTGGCGTTTAAACCGGTGCCGATTAGGATCTGTACCTGGGGAAAATCCTTTTGCAATACTTTAAGCTCTTCAAACAGAGCCTTTTCCATCTCGGACGGACTGAGGGCGCGCTCGGACAAGGTCAGGTTGTCCTGGATGCTGCTTGTAATGCCATTTCCTGGTCTGGAGCCGGAAGAAGGAAGGCGTTCTTGCCCCGTGGCCTTGGCAGGAGCCGCCTTGGTGTTTGCCGTATTAAAAATGGTGGGAGCCGTATCACGTATCGACGAGCGTGCCTGCTCCATCTTGGCCGATGCGGCGGCGTTTAATATTTTACTCATTGTCGTACCCCTCCCTGACTGTTACAAGTCAAAAAACACGTTTCTACTTATTTATATATATCGTCAGGTTGGGGGCAAAAGTTAAAAATCAATCATTCAAAAATGAAGATTTCTTCAATGGGGGCATCCACGGCTCGCGAAATATCAATTGCCAGCTTCAGGGACGGGTTATATTGAGCCTTTTCCAGGCGCATGATGGTCTCGCGGCGAACCCCGACCTGGGCTGCCAGTTGTTCCTGGGTCATATCCTTCAATTGCCGATACTTTTTTAATCTGCATTCAAAATCAGGCATTTTGTTTTCTCACTTTCATCCGGTATTGGTTCGTTACTATTCACGATCACTATTCGCAGTCACTATTCACAGTCACTTCACCGCATATGTGCACTCGTGTTCAAATATCTTCAGGCGAATCGTCATGGTCATAGCGATATAATAAATATTCACTCAAGAATACCTCGAGGGCGAGAGCGAGTACGACGACAATGAAAAAGGTAATTAGCGTGAATTCCAAGCTGAATATAAGCTTCCCTTGCCCGACGATAAGCATGGCGAAGAAAATGATGCCAAGGGAAATCCGGTTTGCCGTCATGTGTGCCTGCATCTGGTTCTCCTTGTATCGTTCATCCATGAGCGTATTTGACATCTTGCCTTCGTAGAAAAAGCCGAAGAAGCCAAAAAAGATAAAAAATGCAAACGGAAAGATGCTCTTGTCAATGCCGTAGCTCCAAAATCCAATCAAACCAAGGAATCCTAAAAAGCCAAGGAATCCCAACTTGGGGTTGAGCTTCCTGGTGGTTTGCGTGCTCCTTTCTCTGCGCCTTTCGTCAATGATTGCCAGTATCAGCAATATGCCAAGGTATCCGACATACAGGCAGGTAAGCGAGACGGACAAGAGCATCGGGAGATCTTGCGCGCGAAAGACATACTCGGACAAATCCATCGGCTCAAACCATCTGGAATCATTGAATGTAACCGTATACCAGGAAGAAACGGCTAAAAGCAATGCACATATGATGCCAAGGATAATGGGCCATTCGTTTCCTGCCGCATACGATGAATTTTACGTCGCGGTCATGAAACGAATGACCCTTCACTTCCTTGGGACAACAGTCTTTAGCAAGTAAGCTTGCACAGTCTGTTGTTTCATATTGCTGCCGTCCTGAATGGTTACAATTTATTCAAATAATTAATCAGCACGGCAGGTATGTTCGCGCAGGAAGCCTGGATGGACACGGCACCGATGTTTTGTGCCACCATTGGCATTCCGTATACGACGCAGGAATCTTTATCCTGGCCGATGGTAAATGCTCCGGCGTTGTGCATGTCAAGAAGTCCGTAAGCACCGTCCTGACCCATTCCCGTAAGAATGATGCCGACCGCCTCGGCTTTGGCGGTTTGAGCGACGGATTTAAATAATACGTCTACGGACGGGCGATGCCCGTTTACCTTTTCCGCCGGAAAAACACGTACCGTGTAGTGACCGCCAAGACGAACCACCTTCATATGGCAGTCGCCGCCCGGGGCGATGAGTACGCGCCCTCTTTTTACAATGTCGCCGTTTACTGCTTCCTTGACCTCCATCTTGCACAGACGATTTAACCTCTGGGCGTACATGCCGGTAAAGCCCTCCGGCATGTGCTGGGTGATGACCATGCCGGGAATGTCGGCGGGAAGCTGTTCCAGAACCTGAAGCGTGGCCTCCGTGCCTCCGGTGGAAGCACCCAGTGCGATAATCAGGTTGTTTAATTTTAAACTGTTATGGTTGTTTAATTTTGACATTACGAGGTTGGACAAAACCGGCTTGTGAATGCCTCCGTTTGGTGCCGGTGCGCCGGCCATACCGCCGTTGGTCATATCAGTGCCATTCACACTGGCATTGTTTATGCCGGTTCCGGTTGCCATACCTATTCCGGATGTCATGCCCGTACCCGTCTGGGTGGTATTTTTCAGCACCGAACTTCCTCGAAATACGCGGGGGAGCCTAACGGTCGCATTGGAAGCGATAATGATTTTAGAGGCCAGGTTCTGTGCAAATGCCCTGGTGCTATAGTTCCTGCTCATGTCAGGCTTCTTTACGAAGTCGACGGCACCGTTGGAAAGCGCGTCGAACACGCTGACATTTAAAGAGGATACTAAAATGACAGGAATCAAATGCTTGGGAAGCAGTTCCTTCAAAAAGTCAATTCCGTTTGTCTTCGGCATTTCCACGTCCAATGTTATGACATCAGGCTTGGTGTTCGGGATTTTGCGCATTGCCTCGTCGGCATTCATGGCATACCCCACGATTTCAATACGATTGTTCGCTTGCGGCAGTTCTTTTGTTAGGAAATTAACGAACACGGCCGAATCATCAACAATCAATACTCTGATTTTATTTGTTGTCATTATATATTAACACCTCTCTATAGACCTATTGTTTGCGGTAGGCGGAAGGCATGAGGTAATGATAAGGCGTGGTCGCCTTGTTCAAACTCTCGGAATGCCCGATGAAAAGATAGCCGCCCGGCACGGTAGCGTCATAAAAGCGCCGCACCAATGCATCCTTGGTATCCTGGTCAAAATAAATCATTACGTTCCGGCAAAAGATAACGTCAAACTTTAATTTGAAGTGGATCGGATCCATCAAGTTGAAGGTCTTGTAGATTACGTTACTCCGCAATGCCTCTGATACTTGGAAAACGCCCGGCTCGGTGGTCTTTCTGAAATACTTCCGCTTCCATTCCGGGGGCAGAGCCTTTAGGGATTCCTCGTCGTAAATACCTTCCGAGGCCGCTTTCAAGGCATTCTGCGAAATGTCGGTGGCAAGAATCCGGGTGTCCCAATTTCCCGGCTTGTTTCCGAAATATTCTTTCAAGTACATGGAAAGCGTATAAGGTTCCTGGCCTGAAGAACATCCCGCGCTCCAGATGGCAAGCGTGTGATTCTTTTTTGTTTTCTCCAGATAGGGGAGAACGGTCTGGTTAAAATAATCAAAATGAGCGGATTCCCTTAAAAAAAAGGTATAGTTGGTAGTCAGTTTGTTTAACATTAGTTCAATATCTTGCGGATTTTTCTGCCCGAGAATGTGGTCAATATATTCAGTAAAGCTAGAAAATCCCATGGAAATGACAGAGTTGGAAAGCCGTCCGATGATAAGTTGTCTTTTCTGTGAAAGGTTAATTCCATAATGTTGTTTTACGAACGCGACAAGACGTTGAAAATCTTTTTCTTGTAAATCTAACATAATCTGTATTCACTCCCTATAAATCTTTTTCACCCTCGCAAGGGTTGACCCC
>CATLEQ010000265.1 GCA_949915905.1 uncultured Lachnospiraceae bacterium
CGCCACCCTAAAATCCGACTGATTTCCGCTCGTCTTGCAACATCAAAAGAAAGGAGCGTATATTATGATAACATTTGAGTTAAACGAACATGCCATCTTAACCAAAGAAGAAAAAAAGTTGCTTGCAGAAGCCAAAAAGAAACCTATTGTCTATGACGAAGATTCACCTGAAATGACCGATGATATGGAACGCGCATTTATAGCCGCCCGAAAATCAAAACCCTATCATGGAGAGCCAATCACACTTTATGTGTCTCACACAACACTTGAAAAGGTAAAAAACATGGGGGCTGATTACATTGCCATATTGGGGCGATTACTTGACAAAGCTGTTGATGAATATCCCACAATATAATATCAATAATTTTTTCAAAAGCCTCTTTTTGGAACCTTTCTTGCCATGGTTTATCGCTCTTCAAAAAGAAAAATCGCGGTCGGCATATGCCACCACGATTTTTCTTTAAGTCCTATCTACAACCACAACGCCAGCATCAGCCAGATAATCAGTCCAATTCCGGCCAGATACACGAATCCAATAAGCAGGGCACTCTTTAACGCCCCTAACGCCACCCAGCGCCGCTCTTGTCTGGAAAGCTGCAATTCGGGTCTCTCTGGTTCATCCACCTCCGGCACCCGTTCACCCGGCTCGCGAATCATTTCATCCTCTTCTCCTCGCCACAAAACCCGACACCTACCTTTCTGCGACTTGTTACTATTCACGGCCATAGGCCTTGATAGAAAATCCCTCATATATCCCCACCGGAATCTCTTCTCCAAAAGAATATTCCTCCATCATTTCCTTTTCAAACCGATATACGGTCACCATTTGCTTTTCCGGGTCGACAATCCAGTATTCCCTGACCCCCGCCGTTCCGTACTTTAGCATTTTTTTAATATAGTCCCTGGGCTTGCTGCTTGGCGAAACAATCTCTATCACCCAGTCCGGCGCGCCATGGCAACCCTCCTCGTCCAATTTAGACGTGTCACAAATCACGGAAATGTCAGGTTCCAGATAATTGACATCATCTTCATTCAAAAATACGGCAAACGGAGCAGGTAGCACCTCGCAATCTCCACCATGTCCCTCGATATAATTGGCGATAATCTGATGCAATCTACCAAGTATTCTCTGATGTGTCAGACTCGGGGTGGACATATAATAAATCTGCCCGTCAATCAACTCCGCACGTTCTCCTTCCGGCAACGCATGGATATCCGCAATCGTATAAACCTTCTCTTTCCTTAACGCCTCCATTGTCCGCACTCCTATCAATTCTTTGTTTAACATTATAGACAATATCTATAAAAAGTACAACTATTTTGTTACAATTTAGGCCGTACGGTAACCCGCACGGCCTATTGAAGAATCACCCCTTCCGGGTAAGGATGAAAAGTGTCTCTTATTGATCATACAAATGGCACACCACGTAATGTCCCGGCTCCACTTCCTTCTGTACCGGTTCTTCCGTCTTGCACCGCTCCATGCACTGCGCGCAACGGGTATGGAACTTGCACCCCTTAGGCGGGTTGGCCGGAGACGGGATGGAACCTTCCAAGACGATGCGGTTCATCTTCGCCTTCGGATCCGGAATCGGAATCGCCGAAAACAACGCCTTCGTGTATGGATGCAACGGATTCTTGAAAATGTCCGCCGTTTCACCGTATTCCACGAGATTTCCCAAATACATGACGCCGACCGTGTCCGAAATATGCTCCACCACCGACAAATCATGTGAAATGAACAAATACGTCAACTTATGTTCTTCCTGCAATTCATTCAGCAGATTGATAATCTGCGCCTGAATCGACACGTCCAGGGCCGACACCGGCTCGTCACAGACGATAAACTCCGGATTCAAGGCCAATGCCCTGGCGATACAGATACGCTGCCGCTGCCCGCCGGAAAACTCATGCGGATAACGGTCCTTGTGGAACGGCTGCAGGCCGCAGTTGTCCATCACCTTGTCGATGTAATCATCAAACTCCGCCTTCGGCACCAGTCCATGCTCGCGCACCGCCTCGCCGATAATCTCTCCCACGGGCAGACGCGGCGAAAGGCTGGAGAACGGATCCTGGAAAATAATCTGCATCTTGGTGCGCAACGCACGCATTTCCTTGTTCGTCAGGTCATAGACCTCCTTGCCGTTAAACAACACGTCACCGCCGGTCTTCTCCCCGGCCAGTCGTAAAATCGTGCGCCCGGTCGTCGTCTTTCCACAACCGGACTCCCCTACCAGACCCATCGTGGTTCCCCGCTTCAAATTAAACGTGACGCCGTCCACCGCCTTTACGTGGCCCACGACATGGGACACCATGCCGCCCTTGATGGGAAAATACTTCTTCAAATCCCTGACCATCAAAATATATTGCGGATCATAGACCAAGGGTTCCTGGTTTTCCTGTTTGATTTCTTTTGAATCACCCATTACTCTCCCTCCTTCTTTCCGCAATACTTATAACAGCTTACCTTGTGCGTCTCGGACAGGCTGATTTCCGGCGGGTACTCGCCGTCACAGTTCTCCACGCACATCTCACAGCGATCCTTGAAATAACAGTAATCCGGCATGTTAATCGGGTTTGGCACCTTGCCCGGAATGGAATACAGCTTGTCCACCTGGCGGCCGACCACCGGCTTCGACGCCATCAGCCCAATCGTGTAGGGATGGGACGGATGCTCGAAAATATCCTCCGCCGTACCCTTTTCCACGACCCTTCCGGCGTACATGACCACCACGTAGTCCGCCATCTCCGCAATTACGCCCAGGTCGTGCGTAATCAACATGATGGACGAATTGATCTTGTCCTTCAACTGGCGCAGCAAGTCCAAAATCTGCGCCTGAATCGTCACGTCCAAAGCCGTCGTCGGCTCATCGGCGATAATCACCTTCGGATTACAAGCCAGTGCCATGGCAATCATGACACGCTGGCGCATGCCGCCCGACAACTCGTGCGGAAACATCGTATACACGCCCTCACTGTTGGCAATGCCGACCATCTCCAAGAGTTCAATCGTACGCGCCTTGATTTCCTCCTTTGACTTGCCTTCGCCGTCATGCAGCTCGATGACCTCGTCCACCTGTCGGCCGATACGGAACACCGGATTCAAGCTGGTCATCGGCTCCTGAAAAATCATCGAAACATAATTTCCCCGAATGTGCTGCATTTTCTCCTGCGGCATCTTCGTCACGTCGTAAACCCGATCCCCCATGTTGAGGCGAATCTCACCCTCCACGACCTGCCCCTGCGGACGCTGCACGAGCTGCATCAGCGACAAACTGGTAACGGACTTGCCACACCCCGACTCGCCCACGATGCCGACCGTCTTGCCAATCGGTACCTCGAACGACACGCCGTCCACACTCTTTACCGTACCCGCGTCCGTGAAGAAATACGTATGCAGGTTGTCAAATTCCACCGCGTTATTTACATCGTGCATCTTGGTCAGATATTCCGACTCCGGCACGTTCTTGCGTGTCCGCTTCGTCTCCAACTCCTTGGTAATCTTGCGGTTTCTCTTCGTAATCGCCCGGGCTTCTTTTCTGGAAAGATCTCCTTCCGCCTTTTTCTTCGCCATAACTTTCATCCTCCCTTACCGTTTCATCTTCGGGTCAAACGCATCGCGCAGACCGTCGCCCACGAAGTTGAATCCCAAAACGGCAATCAAGAGACAAATACCGGCGGGAATCCATACAAACCAATAATGGGTCATCACATAAGCACTGTTGACGTCATTGATAATATTTCCCCATGACGCAAAGGGGAACTTTACGCCCATACCGAGGAACGACAACGTTGCCTCCATGATGATGGTGGAACCAAGGCTCATCGTGCAGGTCACGATCAACTGCGGGATGACGTTCGGAATCAAGTGCTTGAATATCCTTCTGCTGACACGGATTCCACAAGCTTCCGTGGCCGCCATGAACTCCTGCTCGCGCAGGGATAAAATCTGTCCGCGCACCAGACGCGCAATCGCCGGCCAGCCTAAGAACCCCAAAATCAACATCAAATAAAACATACGAATCATCGGGTCTACCTTGGCCGCGTCCATCGCCGCGCCAAGGATGATGATCAACGGTAGCGAAGGGATACAATAAAAAATATCCACGATGCGCATGATCAACATGTCCACCCATTTGCCGAAATATCCGGCCAAACCGCCTAAAATGACCCCCAATACCGTCTCAATGATGACGACGATGAAGCCGATAATCAACGAAACGCGGCCTCCGTACATCAGACGCGTCAGCATGTCCATGCCGTTCGAGTCCGTCCCCAGCCAGTGGGCCTTGTTCGGGCTCGCATAACTGTCATAGACGTATGTTTCCTTCCCCTGCTTTACCGACCACGTCAGCGTCGTGGGATCATAGGAAATCTGATAGGAATTTTCCACGCCGTCCTCGCCGGTGAACATAAACTCCGTCTCGTCATTGTCAATCGCGATTTCCAACTCTTCCTTGAACACGCGGCTGGGAACCACGTCGGCACTGGCGGAAGACACCACGAATCGGCTGACATACCCCAGTACCGTCTCGCCGTCCAAAATGTTTCCTTCCTCGTCCAATCCATATTCTTTCCCGTTTACCGTAAAAGATTCCTCTTCATTCGTATATGCCTTTAAGGCTTCGTACTTCACGTCAAAGGAAACTTCCGCGCCCTCGGCGTTTACGATGTCCTTGGCCGCGATTGCCATCATCGTGCCGTCTGTGGAAATCGAATAAAAGTCTTCGCCCTCTTTCGTGACGTCATAAATCGTTCCCTTATGTTCAAAATTGTCCCGCTCCTCGTTGACGGCCAACTGAAACTCCGCCTGCATCATCGTGTCAAACTTCTGCCCTTCCGCTGACGTATAACGAAAATCGTTGTTGCGCACGACACCGACATATTCCTTCATCTGATCCTCGTAGCGGTAAAACTGCTCGTCCTGCCCGTACGGACTTATCAGTCCGCCAATGAAGGAAAAGACAAACATCACGAGCAACATGATGAGTCCCAAAACCGCCAGACGGTTTCGGAAAAACCGCTGCATGACCATCGCGTTCGGGGAAAGTACCTTGACACGCCGATCGTCGTTCAGGGAATATGGTTCCTTTTCTTGTCCGTTCGCATCCGCCATCCTTGATTCCTGCACGTCCTCTTCCAACGGCTTTATGTCGTGCATGTTTGGATTCTCTTTTTGCATCAGACGTCTCCCCCCTTCCTAATCCGCAATACGCACGCGCGGATCGACCACGGCGTACATAATGTCCGAAATCAAATTACCGGCGAGCGTCAAGACCGCCATGAACGACATATAAAACATGGAGAACGGAATATCACCGATGCGCATGGCCTCATACGACGTGTAGCCGATGCCCGGTATCATGAACAACGTCTCCGTAATCAGTGCCCCGGAAAACAATCCCGGCAGGGAACCGCCCACAATCGTTACCAGTGGAATCAATGTGTTGCGAAACGCATGCTGGTATATGACTTTCTTCTCCGAAAGTCCCTTGGCACGTGCCGTGCGGATATAATCGGCATTCAACACCTCCAACATGTTGGTTCGCGTATATCTCATCAGTGAACCG
>CATLEQ010000266.1 GCA_949915905.1 uncultured Lachnospiraceae bacterium
GATGTTGAACATCGTATATATTCCTTCATACAAAATCTTGCAGAAGAACAGTACTACGAGCATCGCGGTTCCTTCAAAAAAGGTCGGAACCGTCCAAAATACGATGGACGTGATTGCCAAAAGCGGCGTGGCACGCAACAGCCATGGGCGGAATTTCCCGCGCTTGTCCTGGTGCTTTGCGAACATCTTGTCCATCAATGCCCCCATCATCGGGTCGTTGACCGCGTCCCATACGTTCCAGACGAGCAATAGCGTTGCCAGAATCACGGTGTTTACGTGCAGGACATTGGTGTAATAACGGGTAACCATGGAGCCCATCAGCGCGAATGTCATACATCCGCCCAAGTCACCTAGGCCGTAGCCGATGATGTTTTTCTTTGAAAGCCCCCCTGTTTGAAGTTTTTCTTTTGCCATTTTTTCTCTCCTTCTCTTTTTTTGTTTGGCGGCTCCCAAAGTCATGCTGTTTCATGCAAGCATGAAACATATGACCTTTTGAACCTGATATCATTTTACATTACAAGAAAGAAAATTATAATTGCAAATGAGGGAAAATATATTGCAAATATTGCAAAATAGATTATAATAAATAAACAAAATAATGAGGGATAAGAGGGTGGTTTTGTGAAAATTTCTGAATTGAGGAAGCTCGTACAATTCGGGAAACTGGAAAATTGGGAGGACGTAGAACGGCAACGTGCGATATTTTTGAAGGAAAACGGATCGGACGACTCGGAGAGAAATATTTACCTGGAGTTGGAGATGGATTCGCCTTATGTAAATGCACATATGGATTACAGCCGGACCGTTGACGTGGTACAGCTCCACAGCCATACGTTCCATGAAATCATTTTTTGCCACAGCGGCAATGTCCAATACATGCTGGGAACCGAGCGGTATCGTTTGCATCGGGGCGACATCGTGGTCGTTCCGGCGGGAGTCAGCCACCAACCGTTGTTTCTGGAAAAAATGGTGGAACCCTATCGTCGGTATGCCATATGGATCAGCAAAAGCGCCATTGATATTTTTCGGAAAATGTGCGGCGATTCCGTGGAAATGATTTCGAAACCATGTCTGCTTCGCACGGCAGAGACATCGTGGAAAGGATGGGAGGAGATTTTTGCAAAATGCTGCAAGGAGGACTTGCTGCAGCGTCCGGGAAGCGAACTGCTCTTGTGCGGGAAGGCGATGGAGCTTCTGGTGGAGCTTTCACGCGCGTTTGCCCTTGTCGCGCCGATCGCACAAGAAGAGCCGGAACTGATCGACGAGATTACCGTTTATATTGAAGATCATCTGGAGGATAAAATTACGTTGGACGAGGCCGCCCATCGGTTTCTCGTGAGCAAAAGCACGATTAGCCATCTCTTTTCACAGAAATTGGGAATCAGCTTCTACCGCTGGGTCACGCAGCGCCGCCTGATTGCCGCCAAAAACCTGATACAGGAGGGAAAGGCGATGGAGGAAATCGCGGAGTGTGTCGGGTTCGGGGATTATACCACGTTTTACAAGGCGTTTAAAAAAGAATACGGGATTTCCCCGTCGCAGTACAAGGGAATGGTATAGAAATCATTTCAAAATGACTAAATATCAAGAAATAATCATTTCAAAATGACTTTTTCTTGACTTTTGGAAAAAATATGGCATAATGAGAGCAAAGAAAAGATATCTGCCATGACCGGGCGTACGACGTGAAATGAGGAGTGAATTTTGTGGAGCGAAATATTGTGGGAGAATTGCTTGAGTGGAAAGGGATACAAAAAAATAGGGTTCCTCTGATTCTTTATGGTGCGAGACAAGTGGGGAAGACTTATACGCTACAGCATTTTGGGAGCGATTATTATCGGAATTGCATTTATGTGAATTTTGAGAGAATGCCGGTTGTTTCGGAATTTTTCGATGGGGATTTGCATCCGGATCGGATTGTACGGTTTTTGGAGGAGTATTTTACGGCAAAGATTATTCCGGAGGAAACATTGATTATATTTGACGAGATTCAGGCGTGTGAGCGTGCTTTGACTTCATTAAAGTATTTTGCGGAGGAGGCACCGGAATATCATGTCGCGGCAGCGGGAAGTTTGCTTGGGGTTGCCCTGCACCGGGAAAAATATTCTTTTCCGGTGGGAAAAGTGATGATGAAGACGATGTATCCGTTGGGATTTGACGAATTTTTGAAGGCGACGGGAAATGGGTATCTTGTTACGCTTATTCGCCAGCATTTCATGGAAATGTCAGAAATGCCGGTACAGATTCATAAAGAATTAATAAACATGCTGCGCCGTTATTTGTTTGTGGGGGGAATGCCTGCGGTTGTAAAGAAATATGTAGAGGAACAGACACTGGTTAATTTGCAGGAATTACAGTCTATGATATTAAGCGCATATACGGCCGACATGGCAAAATATTCCACGGCAGGCGAGTGCACGAAAATTCAGAGTGCGTTTCGTTCACTTCCGGCACAGTTGGCAAAGGATAACAAAAAATTTCAATACAAGCTAATCCGAAAGGGTGCAACGGCGGGGCTGTTTGGGGATTCGATTTCATGGCTCGTCATGGCCGGGGTGGTGTTGGAATGCGACCGGATTACGCGGGGTGAAATACCAATAAAAGCATTTCGCGACGTGTCAGCATTTAAATTGTATATGTCGGACGTGGGACTTTTGTCCTCCCATGCCGGAATCATGCCGGAAAATATGATTCGGCAGGAATTGTCGGATGTTTATAAGGGCGCTTTGGCAGAGAATTATGTCGCCCAGGCATTATGTGCGGGCGGACATGAAATTTTTTATTGGACGGCAGAGAGTCCGGCTGCGGAGGTGGACTTTGTCATTCAAAAAGAGGGGAAAGTCCTTCCCATCGAAGTGAAATATGATGAAAATGTGCATGCGAAAAGCCTAAAGCATTATACCAATCTATATGATCCGAAAGAAATCATACGGGTATCGGCGAGAAATTTTGGACGGGATGAAAAAGGCATGATATCAGTGCCGTTGTATGCGGTGTTTTGTATTTGATGATGCCAGGGTCAAAAGGTCATGTATGGCATGCTTGCATGTCGATACATGACTTTGGGATCCCAGTTGTTTGGGCGTCCTCCCGTGAAAAGTAGCTGAAAGGGAGCGGATTAGACTATGCGCACGTATAAATTGACAATTGCCTATGACGGGTCGCGTTATTTCGGCTGGCAGCGGCAGCCGGACACGGAACTGACCATTCAGGGCATGTTGGAAAAGAGAATCGGGGAAATCATGGGATACGCCGTGGAGGTGAACGGTTCCGGCCGCACGGACGGCGGTGTCCACGCCAGGGGTCAGACGGCAAGCGTTATCCTGGCGGGAAAGGTGGAGGAAGGAAAGTTCCTCGCTATGTTAAATGAACATTTGCCGGAGGACGTTCGGGTACTTAAGATGGAACTGGTAAAAAATGGATTCCATGCCCGTCACGCGGCTCGTGGAAAATGCTACGAGTATACGATAGACACGGGGGAGAAGGCGAACCCGTTTACGAGAAAGTACACGTACCATTATCCACTGCCTGACGGGCGAAAACTGGATTTGCAGGCCATGCGCCGGGCGGCCGGGGAACTGCTTGGGACGCATGATTTTGCCGCATTCACCGACCGCGTGGACGAGAAATCGACCATGCGGCGGATTGACGAGATTTTCATCGTGGAGGAAGCCGGGCAGGGACAAATTCGCATTCGCTACAAGGGGAGCGGCTTCATGTACCACATGGTGCGCATTCTCACGGGGACGCTTTTGGAAGTCGGTACTGGAAAACGTGCGCCGGAGAGCGTGAAACAAGCGTTGGAATCCGGGAAACGCGCGGATGCCGGCTTTTTGGCTCCGGCATGCGGGTTATGCCTGATGGAGGTGTATTACAATTCAGCGCCGCGCTAGCGCGGGCTGAATTGTAATGGGCATCACCCGCATTTTTAATTTGCCTTCGGCAAAACGGGTGATGCATCGACCAGATTTATGTGCATCCTCCGAGCCAGTCAGCGTGGTGACTGGCTCGGGACTGAACAGTAATGGAGGTGTATTGTGAGTAAGAAACGGTGAAAGAATGTCTTGCAAGAATCTTCCAAACGTTATATGATGTTGTTGGTCGGAGACGAGGTGAGGATTGTAAGAACACAAAGTGCGTGGCAATCCATGGGTTCCGTAAGGTCATAGCGCATTTTGTTCCCAACATCATAAAAGGAAGGAAAGGTGGGAAGAAAAAGATGAAGTTGTCATTAAGGAATATAGGGAAAATAGACGATGCATCGGTTGAAATAGAAGGGATAACCGTAATAGCCGGTGAGAACAACACGGGCAAAAGTACGGTTGGGCGGGTACTTTTTTCGATTTTTTATGGCTTTTGCGATATTGAAGGTCAGATAAAAAGAGAACGTGTGCAGAGTGTTGGAAATGTACTTGACCGGATGTATGGGCATGCGACAAATGGACGGGCGAATATGGTTTATGCGCCGAAAATTGCGCAAGGGCTTGTGGAAAAAAAGGATTTGGTTAAGAACGATATAGAGCTGATTAAAAGTGAAATTGTCAAATTGGGTATACAAGAAGATAGAAAATTTAAGACATATATGGATAGTGCGGACATGGATGTTGACGGAAATATTTTGAGGATAAAAGAGCTTTTAAACGTATCCGACAATGAGATTTCCCAATCCATTTTAGAGAGAAAACTGGAGGCGGAATTTAACGGGCAGACTAGAAATATATATTCCAAAGAATTAGGAGAAATTCGATTACAAATAAAGGATGCAGAAATCGTGGTCTTCATTGATGAAAACAACGTGACTAAAATCGAGAGTGGTGCAAGTCTTCATACGGAAGCAATTTATCTTGATGATCCGTTCGTGTTGGATGAAATCTATTATCCTCTTTTGGGAGACGAATATATGCAAAATCCGACGAATACGAATCATCGAGTCTATCTGGAAAATAGGCTTGTACGTGACAAAGAAGAAACAAATATCGTTGAGGAAATTGTTGTAAATAAGAAATTTGAAAATATTTATAACAAAATTTCCATGGTTTGTGATGGGGATATTATTAGGGACGGGAAGGGGAAATTGGGCTATGAAAAGAAACGTAGCGGCACGTTTCTTAACGTGAGGAATACCTCTGCGGGGCTAAAAATGTTCATGATATTGAAGATGCTTTTGCAAAAGGGGATTCTTGAATATAATGGCACGGTTATTTTGGATGAGCCGGAGATTCATCTGCATCCGGAATGGCAGTTGCTATTTGCGGAATTAATCGTGTTGCTTCACAAGGAATTTCATATGCATGTATTACTGAACACTCATAGTCCTTATTTCTTACGTGCGCTTCAAGTGTATGCCGCTAAATACGAGGTCGCGGACAAGTGCAGGTATTACTTGGCGGAAGAGGCAGGTGATTACGCGCATATTTCAGATGTTACGGACAATATAGAGAAAATATATTCTAAATTATCGCGGCCGTTACAGAAACTGGAGGATGAGAGGTGGCAGGATGGTTGATATTTCTACGTATC
>CATLEQ010000267.1 GCA_949915905.1 uncultured Lachnospiraceae bacterium
CAACACGTCCAGGGACGTGGGGAAACCTCCCGCCCGAACGTATTTTTCATTTGCCGCCACGTTCCCGATGCTCGCAAGCGGCTTGCCCAGAATGATGGCGTGCGGCCTGATGTCACACCCATAGTACAATGCCCCATACGTTCCCATGGAAAGTCCTGACAACACCACCTGGTCCTCTGTGAACCCGAGTTCCCTCATGCACTTTCGAATCATGTCCACGTATAATTTTTCATATTCCTCGGAACCCATGTAAAAGGCCCCGCCTTCCAGCCGTGGTTCTGCCACCAAAAGGTATGGACACCCCATGCCCTTCATCATAAAATATCCTTCAAACCCTTGCAGTGTCTTGTATCCCGAAAAGTAAACACAAAGCGGCGGCTGCAAGTCCCCCGGGTCGAAATAGCCAAACGCCTCTTCCCCGTTCGACGCCACATACCGCTCCCCACCGGGAATAAAGTAGCCATGGGTTCCCCGGGAAATTCTTTTATGCAGCGCAATGATTTGCAGCTTTCCTCTTCCCTTGGCAGAAATGGAGACAAATGCCCAACCGTCCTCCCTGCTTTCCAATTGAATCACTTGCTTTAAATCCATCTCGTCGAACTTCCACTGTGCAATAACGTCCGAGGTACTTCCATTTACAAATTGTACGATTTCCATTGAGACAGACACTGTCGAATCCTTACTGTATTCTAACCATATATCAAGTGCCTGACCTGAATTTAATATCATGTTATATCGCCAAAAGGCCACTTGCCGGAATTCGTTCCCGAACTCCCCTTCCAGTTCCACGCTATAATTCCCATTCCACTTCACTTTCCCGGAAAATCCCTGAACTATGCCTATATCTTTCAAACTATTTTTATCACCATAAGGTTTGGGGAAATAGTACTTCGTCTCTTCCAGCAAAAACCTCTGGATATCCACGGACGCGATATGCTGCGCCTTCTTGCAACAACAAAGCCAAGCCACACGCCCCTCGATTTCTACGTTCTTCGTGATGAACAGCGTGTATGCCTTTATCGCCTGGTATAACGGCTCTATCTCTTCTTCCAGCGGTGTCCTGTCGAGAAAGAACATGTCGTACTGTTTTTTGGATTTCTTAGGTTTCTTGGATTTTCCGGACTTTGTAAGTTCCTCCGATTTTTTTCCTGCACCGCCGTCCCCGCTTTCATCCGTTTCGTCTTCCGGCTTTCCAAAGCACTCCACGTAATCTAATTGCACCCACTCCGGCAATGTATAGATGTCATTCCAGTTCTCTTTCCCCAGTTGTAAAATATGAATCTCCTCCAACGCTCTCCATCACCTCCTTCCACTTCTCCAGTAGCTTCGCCGTCGTGTATTCCTTGACCAATTCATAGGAACAGACCATCGCGCGATTCCAGTTGCGCAGACCGTCCAGATAATAATGCAGGGCTTTTGGCAACCTTCCCATGTCCTTCAATATAATCCCGTTCCTGCTATGCTCCACGAATTCCGTCTCCGTGCGCACGATTTGCGGGATTCCGATGCTGATTGCCATAATCTGCAAGTACAGTTCGGGAACCTCGCGCATGTCGACAAGCACTCTTTGCTCGCGCATGCACTTGCTCACCGACAGCTCGTCCACACACTGCTCCACAAAAAACTTGACCGGGACGGGTTCTTCCAATTCCAACCGATTCTCCGCCTCCTGCTCTTTTCCTTCTTCTATTGCCCATCCTTCTTCCAGCCCGGCCTTTTCAAGCTCTCTCCGGGCATGTTCCAGAATGCCTTGCTTTCGATTATAATCTGCGTTCCTCGTAAACAAATGGATACGGGCTTTCTCATTTATCAGCAAATATTCTCCCAAGAAACGTATCAGTTCGGAAAATTTTTCGTCATCGACATCGTCCACCGGAACCATGATTTTCTGCACGTCAAACTGCTGGCTTATCCCTATGTCCACCCGGGAGTCGTAGGGCGGAATCGCCACGATATTTTCAAGCAGCATGTCCGATTCCTGCCGTATCTTATTCACGTTTTTTTGGGAATCCACGACCACGTAGTCCGCCTCGCCTACCAGTTCCGCGCCCTCCGGGTGCGCCGCCACCGAATACCGTTCCTCGAAAAATGACAAAATCAATTTTTTGTCTTTCAACGCGTCCTTGAGCAATCGCGCGTGTTGTCCATGCATCGCCACGCAAAAAACGTCGCGCTCATCCGTCAGCTCCAGATAAGAAGCCAACACCTCATAAATAACTTGTTCTAAATTATCATACCGCAGCCTAGAAAACTGTTTTTGTATCTCCTTAGTCAAATAATTTCCTTCGACCTTGTGTCGTTCCTCATTAAAATACCTTTTCTTATTCCAGAACCACTTTCTATTTTGATGCCGCTCTTTCTTCGGATGCTGATTTTTTCCTCGAGAGCCCACACCGTTTTGAAACTGTTCTAAATTCAGATATTGCAACAAATATTGTGGACAGTTTTCATTAATCTCCACATGTCCATCCCTTGGAAAAAGACGCATCTTCCATGTCCCGTCCTCTGTCAAATAGTCCTGGTGGAGTGGCTGTCCATCTTCAAAAATAATCGTGCTAGCCACGAACCCCCTATCGTCATATATGTTTTGACGGCATATTGTTCCGTTCTGGTACAAATCAATTCGGATGGGATTTCCGTCCTCCCCAAAATCTATCTGTGCATATTTTTCTTTGTTCAGCATGGCGACCACCACGAACGGCGTGTATATGAACTCAATTCCTTCCGGCCACTTCAGGTTGTGGAAGGAAAGCACCGCCGCCTTTTTCCGCCGCACCCCTTGTATCGCGTCGAAACACGACCAATACGGGGCACGGTACATCCCCTGCCGATGAAGGAAATGCCGAAAGTTTGGGGCGAAGCCAAGGAGCATAATCTGGTACGGATACGCCTTGCTACGGTGAAACAACTGTATCTGCTTCACCGTATCGTCAAACTCCGTGTGCATGCGCCGGACAAACCAGCTCTGCTCGTTCTCACACCATTGATTCTGTTGATACCAAGCCGGAATAAAATGCAGCATCTCTTCCTCCCCAGGGAACAATCATTTCCCATCAGTTCTTATCTTTTATCAAGCGGATATTCGCAATCCGCTTTGCTACTTGCTCATAACCTCATTGCCGCTTCGCGGCATTTCAGTGGGAGCTTGCACTCCCACTGAAACAAGAAAGTCCCCTTCGGACTTTCCTGATGAGGTTAAAACAGCGGATGGCACGCGTCGTACTTATAGATGGATTCCAGTTCCCGGTAAATCGTGCAGAAAAAACTAGTCATCATCATGATGGAAGTCGGCAGCATGGACAGCGTACCGTCAACGTTCCCCTTCCATTGCAATACCAGCGGAACCAATATGCACACGCCCATCACCGTCGCACTGGAAAGGCTGATCCGCCACATAACCTTCCGCAGGTACCGCCTCGTGTCGCGCCCCGCGTGGAGGTTCACGATGCTGTCCCCACTTTTCAAAAATCCTTCCGTAATGTCCTTCGGACTGACCATGAGCATCGCAAAACAGATGGTCAGCAAGTATTCGCACGCGATGTAGGTCGCGACCCCGATCGGCGTGGTCAAATTGATATTCGACTGGCACCACGCCAGTTCCACGCTCTGCGGAAACAAGCCCGCCAACAAGGAAATCAGCATCTGCAGCAACATGAACACGGCCGACGTGAACATGACCGACATGATTCCCGCCGGATTCAGCTTGATTGCCAGGTAGTTCTTGTCCGCATAAATATTATGTATGGAAACGCGCTGTACTGGGATGCGCATCTCCGCATTTTCCATTACCACCATAATCAGCATCATAACCGCGGATATCGCGAGCGGAACCAAAAGTTCCGACCCGTTATGATTTAACACCGTCACCGAAATTCTCTCCAAAATGTTGACCACGACCACGATCATCCGTCCACCGATTCCATACTTGCCGTTCCGTTCGGACAGCCACAAAATGACCATGACACCGGTGATCATTTCCAATCCGGCCATGGCCTGTGCGTAAGGAAGCCAATCGTCCGCCACCGCGAACTGTAGCTGCGGCACCTGCATCGTTGCCTGAAACACGGCTATGACGAGCATCACGATGACCGTCGCCAGATTCATTGTTTTGGGAGACACCTGCGTCTTGGAAAACCAACTGCGAATTGCAAAGGCGACCTGCACCAATATGCCCGATATCATGTATGGGAAAATGCCCAACGCGAAAAGTGAGGAACGGTCCGCGTCCCCGCTGATTACCTGCATCAGGACTTCTTCCGCGCCGGCCGACCTATAAGAATACGCGTCCAAATCCAAGCCGTATAGGGGAATGCATTTCCCCAATGTATATATAAGAAGTATCAGGCTCGTGTACGCAAGCTTGTACTTCATTGCATTCTCTTTTTGTTCTGTTTGTGACAAAATAGTTCTCCTGATTTTTATTATCTTTAAATAGGTTTTACAGTTTCTGTCGCTTTAATACCCCTTATAACCCACTACATTTTCATGGAATGGCAGCCACCACGTTGCATGGTGGCCGCCAATTTCACTTTACGTTATTGTTATTGCTCCGACTCTGACAATTGGTCTTGCAGTTCCTTCTTCTCGTTGTTCAGCTTGTGTCTCCTCACAAAGAACAATGCCGTAACCGCAATCAGAAGTATCAGCGCGGGAAGATCCCACCAGCAAAATCCCAGTGTCAGATTTTCAAAAATCTCCATCCAATATTACCTCTCTTCATCTCCAAGCTCTTTCTTCAACTCGGCGATTTCCTTCTTTTTCTTCCTCATGCTTCCGACATAAACGCCACCCATGATGGCCGCCAGAATCAGTTCGATAATGTGAAGGATGCAATGCTTTATGGCATGAGGCAAATTCATGTTGGCCAACGGAGTGTCCTCGTCCTCAATAGATGTCAGACCCTGACCGCCCACTAACTGCTCAGCCAAACTTTGAAGTTCGTCTTCCAAATCCATGACTCCCAACGGAACGGCATCATCTGGTACCGTGACGACTGGTGCCGCCGGTGCCACTGGTGCTACTGCCGCTGCCGGAGTTACCGCCGGTGCCGCTGGTGCCGCCGCTGCCGGACCTGGTGCCGGAACTACGCCCGCGCCCGGAATGCCCGGTGTCGGTACTACTACCGCTGCAGCCGCGCTGTCACTCAGGCTCGTCGACAAACTCAAGCTATCGCTCTCACTCGTCGACAGACTCAGGCTTTCGCTCGTTGACAAGCTCAGGCTCTCACTCAGGCTTGTGGACAAACTCTCACTCGTTGACAAGCTCTCACTTACCGACGCGCTCAGGCTTACACTCGCGCTCATTGATGCACTGATGCTTGCACTTTCACTTAAGCTCAATTCCTCGCTCGTCGACACGCTCTGGCTTGCGCTAGTCGATGCGCTCGTACTCTGGCTTGCCGACGTGCTTGCACTCGTGCTCTGGCTTGCACTCGTCGATGCGCTCGTGCTCTGGCTTGCGCTAGTCGATGCACTCGTACTCTGGCTTGCGGAC
>CATLEQ010000268.1 GCA_949915905.1 uncultured Lachnospiraceae bacterium
CAAGAAAATGCCCTTATTTGAAGCGAATAGAGTCATATTTTGTCCGCTTTTTTCGAAAACGGTCGAAAAATAGGCACCAAAAAAGAGCGGCCACTACTACCGCCCTTTTTGCAATCCATGTTCTTATTTTACAAATGAGGTTCCCGCCGTATTCGGCGTGGCTTCGCCCCTTGGTACTAATTTGATTTCCATTGCCTCCATTCGAAGAGATTTACCTTCACTCCCGGCCGGACTTCCATTGCAGGTCCATGCCAGCCATCCA
The DNA here is from genome assembly GCA_949915905.1 of uncultured Lachnospiraceae bacterium. Classification (GTDB taxonomy): domain Bacteria; phylum Bacillota; class Clostridia; order Lachnospirales; family Lachnospiraceae; genus Schaedlerella. The sequence goes on from CATLEQ010000268.1 coordinate 263, forward strand.
TAATTCTCAATATGTACCCGATAATAGACGTCATAGTATTTTGCCATGTCACCGGTAAGATAAATCCGTATCGCTTCCAGCCGCTTTGATTGTCCGGTCGTGCCACTGATGGCTCCGTTTGATACACTGTTCTGCCAGCCGATATCCTGTACATGGGTACAATAATAAATACCGCCAGTATATGGTGCATCCCGTAATGCTACTTTCAACCCTTCCAATCGCAAAGACTGACCCGTTGTTCCCGCCATCACGCCATCCTGCACTGTTCCCTGCCATCCGATATTTTGTATATGTGTTGTATAATTAATACCTGGCTGTGCCTTAACAAAGCTGTGTGACGTACTGCCCGGTGCTGCGCCGCCTTTAGGAACCAGGCGAATCTGAATGGCCTCCATCCGGTAACTCATCCCTTCTGAACCAGAAGGCTCGCCATTTTTTGCCCATCCCAGCCATCCTTCATTCTGAATATGCGTTCTATAATAAATGTCAAAATATTGTGCGACATCACCTGTCAGATTAATCTTTATTGCCTCTAACCGATTGCTTCCGCTCTCCGTTCCCGCCGTGGCACTGTCCGCTTTCCAATCCTGCCAGCCGATATTTTGCACATGTGCGGTGTACTGCACACCGCCAGAATATCCCTCCAAAGCAAGTGCTATCCTTATCCCGCCTATTTGTCTTGACTCACCTACTGTACCACTCGTATCTCCCTCGAAATGCAGTCCGTCCCAATCTTTCCCATATACGCGGGAACTATACACGAGAAATGCCGTAGGTGCGGTCGGATTCTGAGTTTCTCCCCCTTGATTCCCAGTATTTCCTCCCGTTCCTTGATTTACAATCTTCATATAATCCATACTGGCATAGGCATACATTTTATTATAATCATAGATTCCCGTCGAGGTATCAACGCTTGTACGTGCACTGTTCAACACGGGATCACTTTGTATTTTATAAAAACCATTTTCACTTCCAAGAACAATAAATGCAATATTCGACTGTGAAACCGTGGAGTATAGTCTTGTGGAACTAGCACTACTTTCCTTCCGTATATTCAATGTGACATGTTGATTGCTCAATGTATCTTTAATGGCAACCGTGTATTTCTGCGCATCTCTCATACCACCTGCACGGTCTAATGTCCACATTACATTTGCCGCTTTCTCGCCCCAATAAGGATCGGAAGCATATTTCACATTAATGCCACTGGATTTTGCTCCTAGGAAGCCCCCATAATAAGTCCAATACCCCGCTCGTAAATATCGCTTGGACATATACGTCTCTGCAAAATCCTTGATGCATGTCGATACCGAACTATATACATATGCATCATTCGGGGAAGAATCCACTGCATTCAATCCAAACAGATTATTTTTTTGCTGAGAAATATTGCTGGTTCCCCACGCGCTTTCATTCGCCGCAACCCCGGCAATCGCCAATGCATTCACCCCGTATTTATTCTGCATCTCAATCAAGATCCAGCCAATGTCACGCATCTTTGAATTTGCCAACACCTTATTATTGATTAGCACATTCAATTCTTCCGCCGTATAGTTTGTCTGGCTTCGAAGCGGTAAAAACTGATAATAATTATAATATGGCGTATTTGAATTTACGGAATGATTACGGTTTCCGTTTCTATAGTCCTCCAACATCAGGCCATAGTTTTCATATGTATAAAAATAATGTCCGTCATAACTATAATAAGGAACCCCGCTTTGCAAATAATTTGGAGCATTTCCGTTATCCAACCGTGAGGGATAATAATCTGCCTTTGTCATGTTGGTCGTGATTTTGTGAATCAAACGTCCGTCCGACACCACATAATGACTCAACGAAGTCGCATATGCCATATTCACTATCTGAACCTCTTGCTCAGGTACTTCCCCAATCACACCGGACAGCATGAATCTTACCTTTCCATTATAGGTTCCAAGGTACGCCGCGTCCGCCCCATATGCACCATTTGTATATCCTGCTGCCCCGGTAGACACTTCTGTATAATCTGTTACCGCATTTCCCTTTGTATTGAGATTTACTACTTGTATGGAGGAAACCGCCGTTCTTGCCCTGGCTCTTCTGGCAGATGTCTGCGGAAAATCACCCGATTCCGCATCAATCACATAGACATTTCCGTCCTCATCCATGCCGGTAATCTGCTCCACGATTCGCTCTCCGTCCATGAGCGAGCCTTCCTGATCTGACATGCCTTCTTTTTCATCTTTCCCTTCCGGTTCCTCCTGCATAAATCCGCCTTCTCCCGGCAAAGTACCAATTTCTCCCGCGCCATCTACTACTTCCCCGTTCGGCGCAGTTTCATTTCCATCTGCTGCTCCTTCATTGCCTCCCGGCGCGGTTCCGTTTTCTACCGCATATCCTGCATGTCCTTCCAACGAATCCTCGTTTTCGCTTACAATTTCTGCGTTTTCACTCGTCCAGCCGCCATTCTCCCCCACTGGAACTTCTTGCCCGACTTGTGAAAAGCCGCCGTCTTCTACCGGTGTCTCATCTGCGTAAGAGGTCATCACACTGGTGCCTAAAATAGATACCATCACCGCCATACACAGTAACCGTCTGAATTTGTTACCCCTTATCATTCGTTCTTCTCCTCTCTTTTTTTAATAATTTATCTTCCATCCTGATACTCATAACCCAAATGGTCCCCCAACATCTGTAATAAGTATAGGACAAAAGCCATTCAGTAATCAATAGGATATTTTTTCCAATACCAATACCACTCTATTTCAAATTACCATCTGTACTGCAAAACCGGACGTTCTACGGGCTGCATGTAGAAATTATAACGACCAATGTCGTGCTGAGCCTCCGGGTCACAAATGTACTTTCCACCAATCATCACCCATCCATGTGGTCCAAAACCTCCACCATGCATATTCACCTTTCCTTCTACATACTGGGCATCATATCCCAAATACTTTGCCAGCCAGTAAAAAGCTGCCGCATAGCAATAACAATTTCCGCTCCGATTTTCAAACGCTTGTATAGCGTACCATTGCTCCTTTGTATAGCCTTGCGGCATATTCATCGGCACCGGCGAACGATAGGAAACATTATTTACCACCCAATTATAGCATGCATATAAGTCCCTGCCTGCCACACTATAAACGTATTGCACAGAATTGTAAATACGCAGCTCTGCTTCCGTCATCGTGCGAAAATAATCCGCATTCGCACCAGGTCCACTCATCCCTTTCGGCACCAGCACCACCTGCAATGACTCCACCCGATAACCAATTCCTTCCGTACCGGCCGACTGACCGTTTACCGCCCAACCCATCCATCCGATGTCCTGCACATGAACACGATACCAGATATCGCAATAATTTGCAATATCTCCCGTCAACTGAATCTGTACGGCTTCCATCCGAAGTCCCTTCCCGTTCGTACCGGAAACGCCGCCGTCTGCAATCCAATCCATCCAACCGATATTTTGCACATGGGAACGATACTGTACCGAACCCGAATATACCATATCATTTAGCCTTATCCGCATTGCCTCCAAACGAAGCGACCGTCCCGTCACTCCGGACTCGGCCTGGTTGCTCACCCATGCATGGTCGCCAATATTTTGCTGGTGTGTCGTATACTGCACGTCCCCCAGGGAATCATAGGAAACAAAAGACTGACTTCCACCACCATCCGGAGCCGGCGCGCCTTTTTCCACCAATATGATTTTCACGGCCTCCATCCGAAGCTCTTGCCCCATCGAGCCGCACCATCCGCTCCGCTCTTGCGTTCCCTTTGTCCATCTTGTCCACCCTATATTTTGAACATGGGCTGAATAATAAATGTCATACAATTGTTCCAGTTCGCCGGTCAAAGCAATTTGAATGGCCTCCACGCGAAGACTCCTCCCCGTCGTGCCAGCCCGTCTCCCACTCGTCACCCAGTCCATCGTCCCAATATTCTGCACATGGACGCGATACATAATGTCACCGTCTAAATCAGCTATGACATCTCCTTTTTCTATCATCAAAGATTCTATCCTCAACGATTTCCCTTCCGTTCCACATAGAGCACCATCTGAAACGGCCTCCTGGTCACCAATATTTTCCACATGACCTGCATATACAAGATAAGTATCTCCATGCTCAAACTCCGCCCCCTGCTCCACGGCCAACACATGCATCGGCATCATGCCAAGCAGTAATGCGAATGTCATAATCAAAGACAACGCCTTGATTCTTTTTTGCATTTTCATGTTTGTTTCACTTCCTCATCCACATAAAGTTTCTAATCCACATAAATTTCCAAATCACTTAATCATAATTATTTATCACGACATCATCCAGGCATCCGTCCGTTCTCTGGTCTACATCATAATCTTGATAACCGCCACCCGAATTTCCCGTTTCTTGCGTCTGCTGTGCCGCTTGTTGCTGTGCCGCCCGCTGTGCTGCCGCCTGCGCTTCTGCTTCCCTCTGAGCCGCCGCTTGTTGTTCTGCTTCCCACTGTGCTATTGCTTGTTGTTTCAACTCCTCCAGTTGAAGTTCCTTCATCACTAAATCTTGCGCATTGGGAACCTGGGGCTTTGCTTCCTCAGGCAATGCGTCATATGCCATCTTCACCGCTCGGATGGCCTCCTCGCTCTCCAAGGTTACATCACCCAATTGCTGAATCTGCTCCGCAACACTCATCGCCATCTTCTTATTATAAACAGCCACGCTTTCCGCCTCTTTTGTACTTACCTGACTATCGTCTGTCTTGCTTTTATAGTTAAGATAAAACACTTCGCTTTCATAACACAACACAACTTCTGACATATCCTCCACTGGAAATAACGTTGCCTCTATGATCGTACCGTCCACACACGTAACTTGCAGACTATAAGCAATATTTATCACCGCATCAGAAAGAGGACTCTCACTCTCATTTTTTACCGATACTTCCTCTTCTTCCTTTTCTTTCTCTACCGTATAGTAAAACATGACTTTTTCATCCGGACTTATTGTCTGTCCGCTTCTCAGCATATTTGCAGGATACTCCATGTCCTGAGAACTCTTCACGCTCATTCCCGCAATCTCCAGACCCGTTTGATTCGTCATCAACACCTGCAATGCATCTTTGGATTCATTGCCCACCGTCTCATATGTTTCCTCTTCTTTCAATGTTGGCTCTTCGTCCTTTGATGCTTCATCTTTACCGCATCCTGCCATTAAAACACATGCCAAAAACAACACAAATACCAATAATTTTCT
>CATLEQ010000269.1 GCA_949915905.1 uncultured Lachnospiraceae bacterium
AACAAGAAGATATTTGAGGACTGCCGATTTTTGGAGGCATGTGAAAGGCGCAAAATTCTGGTAAACTGTGCAGACGACAAGTCACATTGTGATTTCTTTTTCCCGGCGGTTATACAGTCGGACGAGATAACGGTGGGAGTGAATTCGGGCGGGAGAAATACGAAAAAAGTAAGGGAGGTAAGGGAAAAGGTGGAGGAGGCACTAAAAGATAACATGCACGTTTTGTTATAATACCTCCGCATTGGTGAGGCGTGCGAGTTACAATCCCATTTTTTGTTTGAAATCTGATTTAAGGTTTGTATCTGGCGTGGAAATCAGTTATACTATACCCATGGTAGTGCCGCCGTCAGGCGACATGTCAGTTTTGTCTGTGAAAAGAGGTGTAAGGCTTATGGAAGATAGAAAGAAACTTCCAATCGGAGAGGAATTTTTTCGAAATATTCGGACAAAGGGATTTTATTATGTGGATAAGACAGAATTTATTGGGGACCTTTTAAGAACCAGGGGGAGCGTGAATCTCTTTACACGTCCCAGACGGTTTGGTAAAAGCTTAAATATGGACATGTTAAAATCCTTTTTTGAAATCGGAGCGGACTTTTCTTTGTTTGAAGGTCTGAAAATAGCAGAAGAAAAGGAATTATGCGAACAGCATATGGGAAAATACCCGGTCATTTCCATTAGCTTAAAGGATGTGGGGGGCGAGGATTATCAGACGGCATATGACATGATGTGCATGATAATCAGCGAGGAGGCCACGAAATATGATTTTTTGCTGGAGAGCGACAAGCTCATGCAGTATGATAGAGAAAAGTTTGGCTGTCTGGTCGAAAATAGGTTTGAAAGACCGACAGAACTCTATGGCAGTTTGAAATTGCTGACAAGACTGTTGTGTAAGCATTATGGTGCGCCTGTCATCGTGTTGATTGATGAATATGACGTGCCTTTGGACAAGGCATATCAGAACGGATATTATTCGCAGATGGTAAATCTGATTCGTTCGTTATTCGGCCAGGTTCTTAAGACAAATGGTAACCTTGAGTTTGCCGTTATCACGGGGTGCCTGAGAATTGCGAGGGAGAGTATTTTTACCGGATTAAATAACTTCAAGGTACGAACGATTTCCGATGTAGAATGTGCAGAATATTTCGGCTTTACAGATTGTGAAGTTAAAGAAATGTTGCAGTACTATGGTGTGGAAGATCGATTTGATGATGTTAAGGAGTGGTATGATGGATACCATTTCGGCTCTGTAGACATATATTGTCCATGGGACGTTATCAATCAGTGTGATAAAATGAGAGCGAAAAAGAATGCTCAGATGGAGCCGCATTGGGAAAATAGTAGCGGCAATGCGATTGTGAAAGACATCATCAAGGAGGCGACGGAAGTTACGAGGGCGGAGATTGAGACCCTGATTTCTGGAGATTATGTTGAGAAACCTATTATTGCAGAATTGACCTATACCGATTTAGACAGTGAGGATGAAAATCTTCGTCAGACATATTTGTGGAGCGTGCTTTATGCCACCGGTTACCTGACGGATTTTGCAGAACCTGTCGGAAAGATTCATAAATTGATCATTCCCAACAAGGAAGTTCTTGGTATATACCAGGATCGGATTTATTCCTGGTTTCGGGTCAGGGTGACGAGCCATACCGAACAATGGCATAAGTTTTGTACGGCAGTGGAGAATGGAGACGCAAAAGAAGTGCAGGAATTGTTGAGTGAGTTTATGAATGATTCGATTAGTATTCGGGATACTGCCGTGAAGAAAGAAATGAAAGAAAACTATTATCATGGTCTTTTGCTAGGTCTTTTGGTAGCGGATGGAAGATGGCTGGTAAAATCCAACGCGGAATCCGGTGTTGGATGTACGGACATTCTCATCGAAATTCCGAGAAAGGACATCGGATGCGTCATGGAAGTGAAGTACGCGGAGGATGGCGCGTTTGACAAGGCATGTGAGGAAGCCATGAAACAGATTGAAGATGACGGGTATGCGGCAGTTCTTGAACAGAAGGGCATGCAAAAGATTCACAAATATGGAATTGCGTGCTATAAGAAAAGTTGCAAGGTGACATATAGGGAAGGATAGGGGTATAGCCACGGACGGCAAAGTGCCCATGGAGGTTAAGAGGAATTATAACTTTATACGGATAAATTGGAAAGTTTGGGGATTTCCGGTTTGGGGATTTCCGTGATTTTCTTGTGGCATTGTCATGAATAATGTGTTAAAATATACACAATCGTGCCAATGAGCCGTCCTGAAAAATATTTCCGTACGGTTCCCATGAGTTGCTATTCACGGCCTGCGGCCGCGATAGTAACTCTCATGATTCAAAAGAAGGAGGTCAAAGAATGGCTGAGAAGAAACAGACTGTTCCCTTTGCTGGGACAAAGGAGCAGGAGGCGGCATTAAAAAAAGTGATTGCCGATTTGCAGGATGACAAGGGGAAGCTGATGCCGATTCTGCAGAAGGCTCAGGAAATTTACGGATATTTGCCGATGGAAGTCCAGAAGATGATTTCGGACGAGACGCAGATTCCCCTGGAGAAGATTTACGGGGTGGCTACGTTCTATTCGCAGTTTAGCTTAAACCCAAAGGGAAGGTATCGTATTTCCGTCTGTCTGGGTACCGCCTGCTACGTGAAGGGGTCGGGCGACATTTATAACGCGTTGATGGAAAAATTGGGGATCGTCGGCGGGGAGTGCACGCCGGACGGGAAGTTTTCGCTGGATGCCTGCCGTTGCGTGGGCGCGTGCGGACTGGCTCCCGTCATGATGATTAACGACGAGGTGTACGGACGGTTGACGGTTGACGACCTTGACGACATTTTGGCAAAATACGAGTAGAATGGAGGTGCGGTATGAGAACTCTTGAGGAATTGCAAGAAATAAAAGAAAGAGCGAAGGCAGAGAAGAAAGTCTGTAGCTACCGTGTCCATGTATGCGGGGGTACGGGCTGTACTTCGTCGGGAAGCCCGAGGATTATAGAGAAGCTTGAGGAGGAAATCAAGGCCAACGGCCTGGAGGACGACGTGGAAATCGTAAAGACCGGCTGTTTCGGGCTTTGCGCGTTGGGACCGATTATGATCGTTCACCCGGAGAACGCGTTTTATTCCATGGTGAAGGAAGAAGACATTCCGGAGATTGTCAGGGAGCATTTGAAAAATGGAAACGTCGTGAAGCGTTTGTTGTACGAGGAGACGACGAAGGCGGATCACATTTTGCCGTTGGAGGAGACGAACTTTTATAAGAAACAGCATCGTGTCGCGCTTCGCAACTGTGGCGAGATCAGCCCGGAGCACATCGAGGAGTACATAGGCCGTGACGGCTACGCCGCCCTTGGCAAGGTATTGACGGAAATGACCCCGCAGCAGGTCATCGACCTGGTGACGGCGAGCGGCCTGCGCGGTCGTGGGGGCGCGGGATTCCCGACCGGCACGAAGTGGAAGTTTGCGGCGGCCAACGAGGCTGACCAGAAGTATGTCTGTTGTAATGCCGACGAGGGTGACCCGGGCGCGTTCATGGATCGTTCCGTGTTGGAGGGCGACCCGCACGTTGTCTTGGAGGCCATGACGATTGCCGGTTATGCCATCGGGGCGTCACAAGGATATATTTACGTGCGCGCGGAGTATCCGATCGCGGTACAGCGTCTGGAAATTGCCATTCGCCAGTCCCGCGAACTGGGGCTTTTGGGCAAGGACATTTTCGGCAGCGGGTTTGACTTTGACATCGAGCTGCGGCTTGGCGCGGGCGCGTTCGTCTGCGGCGAGGAGACGGCACTAATGACCTCTATTGAGGGCAATCGTGGAGAGCCAAGGCCGAGGCCGCCGTTCCCGGCACTCAAAGGCTTGTATGAGAGGCCGACGATTTTAAATAATGTAGAAACCTATGCCAACATTCCGCAGATTATTTTAAACGGCGCGGAGTGGTTCGCCGGGATGGGAACCGAGAAGTCCAAGGGAACGAAGGTGTTCGCCCTTGGCGGAAAGATTAACAATACCGGGCTGGTGGAAGTGCCGATGGGCACGACCCTGCGGGAAATCGTGGAAGAGATTGGCGGCGGCGTGCCAAACGGCAAGAAGTTCAAGGCCGCGCAGACCGGCGGCCCGTCCGGCGGATGCATTCCGGCCGAGCACCTGGACGTGCCGATTGATTATGACAATTTGATTGCCATCGGTTCCATGATGGGTTCCGGCGGACTGATTGTCATGGACGAGGACACTTGCATGGTGGACATTGCCAAGTTCTTCCTGGAGTTTACCGTGGATGAGTCTTGTGGAAAATGTACCCCGTGCCGTATCGGTACGCGGCGTATGTTGGAGATTTTGGAGAAGATTACAAAAGGCCAGGCAACGATGGACGACCTCGACAAGCTGGAGGAGCTCTGCAACCACTTGAAATCCAATTCGCTTTGCGCGTTGGGCCAGACGGCTCCGAACCCGGTCATCTCGACGCTGCGCTATTTCCGTGACGAGTACATCGCCCACATCGTGGATAAGAAATGTCCGGCCGGCGTCTGCAAGGATTTGTTGCAGTACAAGATTGATGCAGACAAGTGTAAAGGATGTACGCTATGTTCGAGAGTCTGTCCGGCGGGAGCGATTGTCGGCAGCGTGAAGGAGCCGCACATGATCAATCCGGAGAAGTGCTTAAAGTGTGGCGCATGTATGGAAAAATGCCGATTTGGCGCAATTTACAAAGAGTAAGGGAGGTTATGGAAGATGGGAAATGTGAATTTGAAAATAAACGGGCTCGACGTGAGCGCACCGGCAGGTTCCACCATTCTTGAGGCGGCCAGGGCAGCCGGAATCAAGATTCCGACCCTCTGCTTTTTGAAGGACATCAACGAGATTGGCGCCTGCCGCATGTGCATCGTGGAAGTGAAGGGGGCGAGGAACTTAGTGGCGGCCTGCGTGCACCCGGTGAACGAGGGAATGGAGGTACGGACGAACACGCCGGAACTGATTGAGGCAAGGAGGCGCACGCTGAAGCTGATTTTGTCCGACCATGACAAGAAATGCCTATCCTGCGTGCGTAGCGGCAAGTGCGAATTGCAGGAGCTCTGTCAAGAACTCGGCGTGGACGACGAGAATTATTTCGAGGGCGTGAAAAATGAGTACGAGTTGGACACGAGTGCGCCGCACATGATTCGTGACAATAATAAATGTATCCTTTGCCGCAGGTGTTCGGCGGTCTGTGAAAAGTCGCAGGCGGTGGCGGTCATCGGCCCGAACAACCGTGGCTTTGCCACTTTTATCGGTTCAGCCTTCGACATGGGGCTGGGTGAGACGAGTTGTGTCAACTGCGGACAATGTATCGCGGCTTGTCCGACGGGCGCGTTGTACGAGAAGGATTTCAACGACGAGGTATTGAAGGTCATTGCCGACCCGGAAAAGCACGTCGTGGTGCAGCCGGCACCGTCCGTGCGCGCGGCACTTGGCGAGGAGTTT
>CATLEQ010000270.1 GCA_949915905.1 uncultured Lachnospiraceae bacterium
GGTGAGAAGGTAGAATTCTGGCACGGCAATTACCCGGTGGCGGACGCGCTGACCTACCAGACCGCGCAGCCAGACATCTTTGTGGGCGGCGACGTTTACAGCGGGCCGAAGTTCGCCATCGAGGCCATCGAGGCGGGCAAGTGCGCGGCCGATTCCCTGCATCGTTTCGTACAGCCGGGAACGTCCATGACGATCGGTAAGAACCGCAGAGATTTCATCGAGCTCGACAAGGACGGCGTGGTGATTGACAGTTATGACACGGCGGGCAGGAACGAGCCGGGCATGGACGAGAGCATTGATTATCATCATTCGTTCCGTGACGCGCACAAGACGCTGACCGAAGAGCAGGTACATGCGGAGACTTTAAGGTGCTTGGGCTGCGGAGCATCCGTGGTGGACGAGAATAAGTGTATCGGCTGCGGCGTCTGTACGACGAAGTGCGAGTTTGACGCCATCAAGTTGCACCGGACGCATCCGGAGTGCACGCACATGGTGAAGAGCGAGGACAAATTCAAGGAAATCGGCGCGTACGCGTTGAAGAAAGTGTTCAAGAAGGGCTCGAAGAAGTAGTATTGAAGGACGGCGAATCAGGAAAACCTGGTTCGCCTTTTTTTGTTGTCTGGGAATGTCTACTCGACCCGCGAAGTACGCGCATGTCACTGGACATCGGGGATGTCCGATACCGAGTCACTGAGATTCTGCAAAAAGCCCCTCAACTTCTTGTTTTCATATTGCAACTGTTTGATTCAGGCATCATTTTTTTTGACGGTATTCACTCGGGGTCATGCCGTATTTTTCCTTAAAAATGGTATAAAAATGATTACGATTCGTAAAGCCGAGTCGCTGCATGATGTCGGAGATGCTTATGTCGGTACTTGCCAAAAGGCGGGCGGATTCTTTCAAGGTAAAGTTCCGCCCGTATTTTAATAATGACATGCCGGTGCGCTTCTTGACGATTTTATTCATATAATCTGGATCGTAATGCAACTGGGCGGCGAGGTCGTGGCGGCTGATGCAGCCATTCGTCTTCGTTAAAAGTTCCTGGATTCGCAGGAACAAATATTCTTCCTTGTCGCTGGGCAGCGTAATTTTTTGTAAGGAATACCGCTCGGAATCCAACAAAATAGAGAAAAGACGCGCGGCAAACCCTGAAACAAGCAACAACAATCCAGAGTGCCGTCCCGCGGTTTCGCGAATCATGACACCGAATATTTGCTCAAATTCCAAAACGGCGGCATCCGGGGATGCCTTCGGCGTAAAATCCCAATACTGCTTTTGTGGTGCGTTTCCGGCTCGACAAGTTTTTAAAACCAAATCGTAAATCGGGTTTTCTTGTGAAACGACGTGCCCGCTTTCATCGTAATGGATGTCAGAACGGACAAGATTGAAGAAAAAATCATTTGAGAGGGCTAAAAACATCAGCTCCGCGTTCTCTCTGGCAATCTCCACATGGCGGACGTTTTGGTTGATCAGGCAGCACTGCCCTTCCTGATAGTCGTAAATCCGCCCTTCAATCTTCTGTGTGACGCGCCCGTGCAGTACAAACATGAATTCAAAATAGTCATGCTGGTGCATGAAACGGTTTTCCAAATAATCCGAGTGGACGTGCATCGTGTTGCATTTGGAACACCCCGGGGCAATCGTCATGTAAAATGCCTCTTCACGGTCAAAATCATAATTTTCATAAACAAGCATGTAGGGGCCGTTCAGCTTGTACTGCTCCGCATAAAGACTTGCCTTATTGTCTATTTTAAGTTCGGTCAACGAAATATTCCCTTTCAAAAGGGATTCATTTGTATGGTTCATAGAAAACTCCTTGTCAATCCACGGCTTTCATTCTCTATTAAAAAAATAGGCTTTATTGTCCATTTGCAAACAAACCTGATTATCCGCCCGTGTCCTTATTGTATCCGCTTTGCCCAAAAATGAAAAGTAAAATCATTTCGTAATACGGATTTTGCTCATTTTTTTGTTCGGAAAGACTGTTTCTGACATTGAAAACCAAAAAGGGACAAAGTAAAGTAAATATAACAGAAGTTCAAAGCGCGCAAAAAGAACGGATGGAATGAAAATCAGGGAGGAATTTAAAATGAGTAATCAGGAAAACCAAGAAAAAAGCTTGCCGTTAATCCGTAAAATCGGATATGGGGTGGGAGACGCGGGTTCCAATTTTTGCTGGACGTTCGTCGCGTCCTTTATCATGATTTATTGCACGAACACGTTAGGAATCAGCGCGACGGTCGTCGGGACGCTTTTGATGCTTTCAAAGGTTTTGGACGGCATAACGGACGTCTTCATGGGGCGCATCATTGATGCCACGCACAGCAAGATGGGAAAGGCAAGGTTTTGGTACTTTGTCAGCTCGTTTCCGGTGGCAATCTTTACGTTCATTTTATTTAACGTGCCGGGCAGCTTTACGGAAAACACGAAATATATCTTTATTTTTGTCGTTTACACTTTAATTGGTGCCGTATTTTATACCATGAACAATATCGCGTATTCCACGCTGACCGCGCTGTGCACCAAGAACCCGAAGGATCGCGTGCAGATGGGCAGCTACCGTTTTATCTTCGCGGCCATCGCAGTGTTGTTTTTAAGCTTCGTCACCAGCGGCCTCGTTGAATCCTTTGGCGGCGGGCAAAAAGGATGGACGGCCGTATCGCTTATTTATTCCATCATTTGCCTGGTGCTTTTGCTGGTGCCGGTGTTCGCGGTGCACGAATTACCGGAAGAGGAACTAAGGGAAGCCATGGGCGTTGACAAGAAGAAAGACGAGCCCGGATTCTTGCAGGGAGTCGCCCTTCTCTTTAAGAACAAATATTTCTTGTTGATTTTGGCGTTATACCTAGTGAAATACATGGGAAGCGGACTTACGTCCGGCTTGGGCGTATACTTCGCGACCTATCAGTTGGGAAACGCCTCCCTGCTTGGTACGCTCAGCCTGGCGGGCATACTCCCGGCGGCCATTGCCCTCCCGTTCGTTCCCGGCCTGACGGCGAAATTTGGAATGAGCAAGACCGTAATGGCGGCAAACCTCGTCGGCGCGCTGACTTGCATCCCGGTCGTCATCGGCGGCCTGACCGGCAACTTTTCACTGGTTCTCATCGGCATGGCATTGAGGGCGGTCGCTTCCGCCCCGCAAACGGGCGCGATGAACGCAATCATTGCGGAAACGGACGAATATTCTTATCTGAAATTTGGCCATAGGCTGACGGGAATGATTTATTCTTGCTCTTCCGTCGGAATCAAGGTGGGAACCGGCCTGGGTACGGCATTGTGCGGGTTCATACTGGACATGGGCGGATTTGACGGAATGGCGGAAACGCAAACGGCGACGGCAGTGGCCACAATTAACTGGTCTTATTTGCTGGCGGTAATCGTACCGATGATTCTCGCCGCAGTTTTGTTCTACTTCTTAAAAGTGGAGGAGGACAATAAGAAGCTGCGTGAAATGAAATAGAAAGGGCGGAGCTTATGCAGAAACAAAATTTTAACCGGGATTGGAAAGTAAGAAAAATACCCGACGGAATGGCGTCTTTTGTACAAGGGGGGGATGAGCGTGACGTGACGCTCCCCCACGACGCGATGATTTGGGAAACGCGTGCCGCAAGCAACCCTTCGGGGAGTGCCGGTGGTTACTTCGCGGGCGGTAATTATGAGTATGTGAAAACTTTTTACGTGGATGAGTCAGAAAAGGACGAGACGCTCATCCTTGAATTCGAAGGAATCCATAACGGCGGCCACGTGTACATAAACGGTGCCCTGGCAGGAAGCGTGCAGGGCGGCTATACGAGGTTGTTCCTTGATATCACGCCGTACCTTTGCTTTGGCGGGGAAAACGTGATTTTGGTAAAGGCCATGAACAGCGCCCAGCCGAACAGCCGGTGGTACACGGGCAGCGGCATTTACCGTCCGGTATATTTATACCGGGGCGGGAAGATAAGGATTGACGTGGACGGGCCGCGTATCTCCACCCCGGAAATTTCGCAGGAAATCGCGTCGGTGAAGGTGGATACGAAAATCAGGTACGACGAAAAGACCCGAAAGACAATTATATTAAAGACGGAAATCATTGACCCGGACGGAAACGTCGCGGCGGGCGAAAGTTCCCTCATGACGTTGTTCGGGCAGTCCGAGACCATGCAGACTCAACGGATTTATGTGAGGGAACCGGCACTGTGGTCGGTGGACAACCCGAAGCTTTACCAATGCAAGGTTACCGTCTACGACGGGGAAACGCTTCTGGACACGGCACAGAGCACGTTTGGCATCCGTAGGCTGGAACTAGATCCGGTCAACGGGTTACGCCTAAACGGTAAAAAAATTCTTCTCCGTGGCGGGTGCATCCACCACGACAACGGCCCGGTGGGCGCGGCAACCTTTGGCCGCGCAGAAGAAAGGCGTATTCAATTGTTGAAGGAGGCAGGGTTTAACTCGGTTCGCATTGCCCATAATTCTTCTTCGGCGGCGTTGCTTGACGCGTGTGACAAGTTGGGCATGTTGGTAATGGAAGAAAGCTTTGACATGTGGACGCAGACGAAAAGGACTTTCGACTATTCGTTGGTGTTTGCGGATAATTGGGAAAAAGACTTACAAGACATCGTGAGGAAGGACTTCAACCACCCCTGCGTGTTCATGTATTCCGTCGGGAATGAAATCAAGGAACTCCATACGCCGGACGGTGCGCGATGGAGCCGGATGCTGACGGAAAAAATACGCAGTCTGGATTCAACCCGCTACGTGACGAACGCGATTAACGGCATGATTAGCATCATGGGCGCGAACGTCCTGCCAGTGGTGATGAAGGAAATGGGGATGACAGTGCCGGAAAAGACGCCGGGCGGCGGCATTAATGACACAATGACCGCGCTGATGGGAGCGATGAATTACCTTTCCTCACACCCGAAAGTGGAAGAGGGATTAAAAGAGTCCTATGGGACGCTTGACCTGATAGGCCTGAACTACATGCGGGACGTGTACGACCAGATGAAGGAATATCCGAACCGCGTCTTTTATGGGGCGGAGACGTTGCCGCCGGACATCGCGCCGAATTGGAAGAAAGTAAAGGAACTGCCGGCCTGCATCGGGGATTATACCTGGACGGCCTGGGATTATCTTGGCGAAGCCGGGATTGGTGTCGTGACGTATGATGGACGACTGACGTTTGCAAAGCCTTATCCCGCGTACCTGGCGTATTGCGGCGATTTCGACATCACCGGATACCGGCGCCCGATGAGTTATCTGCGGGAAATCGTGTTCGGTTTACGAAAGAACCCTTATATCGCGGTGCAATTGCCGGAGCATTATGGAAAAGAGCCCTTGTACACGCCGTGGGCGCTGCCGACGACGGTTTCATCCTGGACATGGAAGGGGCATGAAGGAAAGCACTGCCTGGTGGAGGTTTATTCCGACGCGCCGGAGGTCGAGCTGTTCGTGAACGGA
>CATLEQ010000271.1 GCA_949915905.1 uncultured Lachnospiraceae bacterium
GCTCCCTCGCGGTACGCCATCGGCACCGTTTTCAGGCTTTCCTGCGTGGTACGGATGATGGTCGGCAGCGTCATGACGACCAACGTAAGCGACCCGGCCATCAAACTCGTTCCCAACGAGAAGAACTGCACGAACAAAAGCATTCCCACCAACCCATAGATAATCGACGGAATCCCGGCAAGCGTCTCCGTCGCCAGCTCAATCACCCGCACAAATCTCTTGTTTGTCGCATATTCGTTCAAATAAATCGCCGCGCCCACACCCAGCGGCAACACGATTGCCAACGTGAACACGATAATGTACACCGTGTTCAAAATATTGGGTAAAATACCAACCGTCCCCCTAAGCAGGCTCGGCCTGCTTGAAACAAGCTCCCATGAGACATGGGCGATTCCGCGATACAAAATATATCCGATCAATCCCAGCAAGAACAAGCAAATCAATCCCGCCGCCAGATACATCAATACATTGAGCGCCAGGCCTTTTAACTTCCTCGCCGTCAACGTTTTGTCACTCATCTTTCCCGCCTCTCTTTACAATCAAATTCAATACCAGGTTCATCATCATGATAAACAAAAACAGCACGAGGGCGATGGAAAACAGTGCCTGCCGCTGCAACCCGGAAGAATACGACATCTCGCTCGCGACCGCCGTCGTCAAAAATCGGACGCTGCTAAAAAGCTTCGGCATGTTAGCGACGTTGCCCGCCACCATCATGACCGCCATCGCCTCGCCGACGGCACGCCCGATTCCCAGAATGACCGCCGTGACAATGCCGCTTTTCGCCGCCGGAACCACGACTTTGAACACCGTCTCCGTCTTGGTGGCTCCCAGCGCAAGCGAGGCTTCCTCATACTCCTTTGGCACCGCCAAAATCGCCGTTTCCGAAACGGAAATCACGGATGGCAGAATCATCACCGCGAGGACGAGGATTGCCGAAAACAAGTTCGCCCCATCAGGCAAGTGGAAAACCTCGCGCACGAACGGCACGACGAGAATCATGCCCACGAGCCCGTACACCACGGACGGAATCCCCGCCAATAAATCCACCACGTTTCTCACGATATTTCCCACCGCCTTCGGCGACATTTTCGCCAAAAAGATCGCGCACAAAAGTCCGATTGGCACGCTGATTAAAATTGCCCCGCACGTCCCGTACATGGACGTCAATATAAACGGTAAAATGCCGTATGCCGGTTCGGCGGCGGTAGATGCCCACTTCGTTCCGAAAAGGAACTTAAAAAGACCGATTTCTTGTATCGCCGGGATGCCGCTGACTACCAGGAACATGGTAATCAAAACGACAAACCCGATTGTCAGCAGGCCGCACAAAAGGAGCAACACGTGCATCACGTTTTCCGTCCACTTTAACCATTTTTTCACTCTTTTCATTCGCCCTTGCCCTTTCATTTTCCATTCACCGTTTGACGGGAACCGCGCCCGCCTCGGTAATCAAATCATCCGCCGCCTCGCTCGTGGCAAAATCAAAGAAATCCTGGGCGGCCTTCGACAACGCCTCGTCCTTTCTCGTCACAAGCACGAAATTTCTCTGAATCTTGTAGTCTCCGTCTTGAATCGCCTCCTCCGTTGGCATCACGCCCTCGATGCCAACGGCCTTGACATTCTCGCTTACGGACGCGACGGACGCGTAACCGATGGCGTTGGGATTTCCCGCCACGGTCTGCACGACGTCGCCCGTGGAAGTAAGTTCCTGCGAATACTTGCATTGATCCTTCGTGCCGGTCACCTCCTCGAAGCCGTCCCTCGTGCCTGATGCCGCCTCGCGCCCGATGCAGACGATTGGCGCGTCCTCGCCGCCCACTTCCGACCAGTTGGTTATCTCGCCGGTATAGATTTTTCCCACCTGCTCCACGATCAGATCCGTGACTGGATTGTCCGGATTCACGATGACGGCGATTCCGTCAACGGCCACGACGGTTCCCGTAAGATTCTGTAATTCTTCCTCTTTCAGGTCGCGGCTTGACAACCCAATGTCACACCTTCCCTCTGACACTGCCTGGATGCCGGATCCAGAACCGGTCGGGTTGTACGTCACCTTGACGTCCTTATTTTCCTCCATGTACGCCTCGCTCAAAAATCCGATGACTTTTTCCATTGAAGTAGAACCGTCCGTGGACACCGTCTGCGGGCCGTTTCCAGACTCGTTATCCGAAACCTGCTGGCCGCTTTCCGCGTTCGCCTTGTCTGCATTCGCCCCGTCCGTTTCGTTCCCCTGGCCGCACCCGGCCAGCACGCCCACGGTCAACGTAAATGTCATCACCATCGCCATAATTTTCTTCATTTTCATTTTTTACACGCTCCTTTGAAATATTTGCCAACTATGCGGTTGCAATCCAACTGCACAGCCGTCTGCCTTGCACACGATTTCCGTGCACAGACACATTATACCGGCACGTATGTTAATTCCAAAAGCACATGTATGTTAACCGTACGTAAACATTTTTTCCAAATTGAATAAAAGAGGTGACTAACCTCCTCATTCAAGGGGGAACAGTGTTTGCCTTGTTATAGTAATTTGAATGTTATCGCTCATGTATCCCTTTTGAACACAAAAAAAGACGCATCGAGTAGCAAGATAGCCCCTGCTCTCTCTTATTCATGATGATATTGTCGGGGTCAAAATCTTATCAATTTCATTCAATGTCAATCTTTAAAAATCGAAAAGAGCTCTTTACAAATCCCCCAAAAAGGCATATGATACTTTTACAAAATATTTTATAAAAGGAGGTTGCATGGTGGACAAACTTGAAAAAAAGAGCATTACAAAATCCAAAATCCTAAACTACGTCATCAACAACAAGACCACTTCGAAAGCCGAGCTTGCAAAGGAACTGGGCTTGAGCATGCCCACGGTTCTCACAAACGTAAACGAATTGATGGGCAAAGGAGTCCTTATTGAAACCGGAGAATATGAGTCCACGGGCGGACGAAAGGCAAAGAGCCTGGAAGTCAACCCCTCCCATCGTTACGCAATGGGAATCGTGATTACGGCCAACCACGTCGGAATGGTCCTGGTCAATTTGAAATGTGAGATTGAACAAATGGAACGTACGCGCCTTCCGTTCTCCGCAGATACATCATATTGCATGGAGTTGTCGAAAATGGTGGAACGCTTTTTAAAAAACGGGAAATCCAAGGACAGACTTCTCGGGATTGGCATCTCGATTCCAGGAATCATCAACCGAAAAGAAGGTTTGATTATGAAGTCCCATGCCCTGCAGGTTGAAAACTATAGCTTGGGCTTTTGGGAACAGGCATTCCCGTTTCCCGTATATTTCGAAAATGACGCGAATGCCGCCATGTTGGCGGAAGACCTGCACAAATACAAAAACGCCATCTATCTCTCGCTAAATAACACGCTTGGCGGAGCCTTTTGCATAAATGGCGACTTGTTCTCCGGTCAAAACCAAAAGGCGGGGGAATTCGGCCACATGATACTCATTCCCCACGGGAAAACGTGCTATTGTGGCAAACAAGGATGCGCGGACGCATATTGCGCGGCGAGCGTCCTCACGGACGAGGCACGGTGTTCTTTAGAACAATTCATGAAGCAGGTGGAACAAAACGAGCCCGCCGCCCGAACGAAATGGGATGCATATCTGGACCACCTCGCAATCCTCATATCGAATTTGCGCATGGCCTACGACATGGACGTCATACTCGGCGGCGAGGTGGGAGGATACCTCTCGGACTACATGATTCCGTTGGGCGAAAAGGTACTATCTTACAACGGCTTTGACCGTGACATCCGGTATTTAAAAAATTGTTCTTATAAAAAAGAAGCGTCCGCGGTAGGGGCGGCAAAGCATTTCCTTTATGAATTCATAAAAAATATCTCGTGAAACATCCCGGAATGGAAACGCGGAATGGAAATGCACAGCGCGAAAACATTCCGGGATTTTGCATATATCCCCATCCATGGCATCAGTGTACAGATAAGTTTTCATCCATGCACTGATGCTATAAAACATGCACAAAAAACATCTTCAAATTCCAGGAAATTGTCAAAATCATTGTGCAATAAGTAGAATCCACCGAAATGGCATTGACAAATTCAAGAATCAGAGCAATAATGTAATCACTTTAATAAAACATTTTATAAAACATTATTTACAAGGAGGAATAATATCATGTTGCAGCAAGTAATGACAAATCCAGGAGAAATCATTTTTAGGGAAGTTCCGGTTCCGGAAACGGGGGACAATCAGGTTCTGGTTAAAATCATGAATATCGGAATCTGTGGTTCGGACATACACGTATACCATGGAAAACACCCGTTCACAAAATATCCGGTAACACAGGGACACGAGGTATCCGGCGAGATTACGAAGGTCGGAAACCATGTCACGGGGCTTTCCATCGGCCAGAAAGTGACCATCGAGCCCCAGGTGTATTGCGGACATTGCCATCCATGCCGTCACGGGAAGTATAACCTCTGCGAGGAATTAAAGGTAATGGGCTTCCAGACGACCGGCACGGCTTCCGAGTACTTCGCGGTAGACGAGTCGAAGGTGACTCCGATTCCGGATGAAATGTCGTACGAGGAAGGCGCGATGATTGAACCGTTGGCCGTAGCGGTCCACGGCGTAAAGCAGGTCGGCGACGTGAGCGGGATGAACATCGCGGTGCTCGGCGCGGGACCAATCGGCAACCTTGTCGCGCAGACCGCCAAGGGAATGGGGGCGGCAAAGGTCATGATTACGGATGTCAGCGACCTGCGCCTTGAAAAGGCCAGAGAATGCGGAATCGACATATGCGTAAACACCAGAAATGAGGATTTTGGGGAAGCGATGCTGAAAGCCTTCGGACCAGACAAGGCCGACGTCATTTACGATTGCGCCGGAAACAACGTCACGATGGGGCAGGCCATCAAATACGCGCGGAAGGGAAGCACCATCGTGCTCGTGGCCGTTTTTGCCGGCATGGCCGAGATTGACCTGGCAGTGGCCAACGACCACGAATTGGATATCAAAAGCACGATGATGTACCGACATGATGATTACGTGGACGCGATTCAGTTGACAAATGACGGCAAAATCCATTTAAAGCCGCTGATTTCAAAAACGTTCGCGTTTCAAGATTATTTGAAGGCTTACCAGTATATTGACGACAATCGCGAGACGACGATGAAAGTGCTCATCCGCGTCCAGGAACACTGACGGTTTTGAGATAAAGAGTTTCGCTTGCAAAAATTCTGGTATTCAAGGAGGATGTCATGAAAAACGAGGAAAAAAACGGAAAAGTGCCATTGATTAGCAAGATAGCATATGGCTTCGGGGATGTCAGCGACCTGCGCCTTGAAAAGGCCAGAGAATGCGGAATCGACATATGCGTAAACACCAGAAATGAGGATTTTGGGGAAGCGATGCTGAAAGCCTTCGGACCAGACAAGGCCGACGTCATT
>CATLEQ010000272.1 GCA_949915905.1 uncultured Lachnospiraceae bacterium
TGAAAATCCCGTTTCATGCGTCCATACGTGATTTTAGCATGCGTGTGGACGCAAAAAACAAAGAAGGACAGTGCCCCGGTCAGCATACCCAGAACCCAGTTTCCGTCCCGAAAAAATGTACCAAGAGGAAAAGCCGCATAAAAGCAAAAAGCCGAGACAAGCACGCCCACCAAGAGATATCCTATCATGTTCCTGATTTTTCGAAGCAAGATTCTGCTCGAAAATATAGGAATAAAAAGTAACATTCCAACTGCGTGAAAACGCACGAATCCCATCCCGCTAAGACCACAAAGGGTCGCCACAATCGGGTACAATCCCATGCACATCAAAAATGCGTGCAGCCCGCTTAAGATTTCTAAAAATATAGCTTTCCTCGTGCTCATGCCGACACCTCCCAAGGCAAAATTTTCACATAAGGAACCGCCAGGCAAGGAACCCCTTGTCCTTTTCGAGTCGGAACCACCCAGAGGATTTGCCGGTTTGCCGAGGCCAGTTGACGAATCACGTTCACAATCTCTTCCTCTTGATTTTTAGAAATGAAGATATACGTCCTCTCATCCGCGCCGTTTTCCAGTTCCTTTTGCAAAAGTGCCGCACCAGAAAAACGTACATTTCCCGTATCCAGGCACGCCAATTGTTGATTTAAATTTCCGATATTTCCCGCACCCGCAGGATAATACGCGCAAAACGACTCCGCATTTTCCGCCGGGGCGGCCACGTTTCCAATGATGCGAACCGGCATTTTCTGCTGGATAAGACGGGCGGCGAGCGAGGACACGATGCGGATGCTCTCCTCCTGCAAATCCTCATTCTTTAAAATATATGGGTCGGAAACGTCCAACAAAATGACAACGTCCACGTTGGTCGTCGAATCAAACTGATTGACCATCAGTTCCCCCGTCCGGGAAGATGCCTTCCAGTTGATATGATTCATCGGGTCGGCAGGCGTATATCCGCGAATGCCCGAAAACTCAAACGGGTCGGGATGCAAACGATTACGGGATAAAACCATGCCGGAAACGGCATTGCAAATGACTGAAATCCGGCTCACGTCAACTTGTGCCGGAAACACATACATCTGCGCGTGCTGTGCAAACGTCCGGCTGTCAATCGAATCCAAAAAGAAATCATAGCCGGTAATCTCAGCACTTTGGATTTGGTAAAAGCCTCGTCTTTTTCCTCGAAAGGCAAGCGTTCGCCGAACCTGCTGATGAAACAGAAAGGAAAAAACGTCCTTTCTGTATGTCTGATCCGTGACATTGCTGTTGGCAACGGACTCGTTTTGAAACTGCAGGTTACGGCTCATGGCAAAATGCACGCCAAGAGCCAAAACCGGGAGCAACTTGTCATTCACAACCGTTTCCACCAGGGCAGACTCCTCCCCTTCATAAATGTATGCATCCCGAAATTTCAAGGATACGGACAACTTCTTGTCCCACAACCTGCGAATACAAATTTTCTGTAACAGCCATAATAGCCCCACGCCCGCAAATAACATCAGATACATAAAAATTACCGTCCCGTCCAGTTTTCCGTCGGCAGATCTACCGTACACAAAATATCCGTCACCGCTTGTTTTGCCGCTTTGACCGCGTCATAGGAGGCATTCATCGTCAATCGGTGCGCCAGTACCGGAACGGCGACCTCCTTGATATCCTCCGGAACCACGTACTTTCTCCCCCTAACAAGCGCGTAGCCTTGTGCCGCGCGCACGAAGGCCAGCGTTCCTCGGGGACTGACCCCATTTGTAATTCCCTGGTGATTTCTAGTCGCCTGCGCAACACTCACCAGATAGCGAAACAGCTCCGGATGAATGTAAACGTCACAACACATATGCTGCAATTGCACGATTACCTCTTTCGTACAGACGGCAGAGAGCTCGGCCAGCGGCTCCTCTTTCAAAAACCGCTTCACCAGTTCCATCTCCTTTGCGAAATCTAGATTTTCCATGGAAAGCCGCATGAAAAAGCGATCCATCTGTGCCTCTGGCAATGGAAACGTCCCGAGGTTTTCCAATGGATTTTGCGTCGCAATGACAAAAAACGGCTCCTCCAGACTCCTCGTTGTGCCGTCCACGGTAATCTGCCGCTCCGCCATGCACTCCAGCAGACTGCTCTGGGTTTTCGGCGTGGCCCGGTTAATTTCGTCGGCGAGCAGGATATTGCAAAAGGCCGGGCCTTTCGAAAACACGAATTCTCCGGATTTTGCATCAAAATAATTTAGTCCCACCACATCCGAGGGCAGCAAGTCCGGCGTAAACTGAATCCGGCCAAACTCCGCGTCAATCGATTTCGCCAGCGATTTTGCCAGAACCGTCTTTCCTGTGCCGGGAACGTCCTCCAACAGCACGTGCCCCCGCGCGAGCAGTGCCGTCAACATCAACTCCAACGTCCGGGCATTGCCAATCATGACCTTGTTTATATTTTCCTTTAGCTTTTGAAGAATAGAAATTTCTTCCGTAATTTGTACAGTATCAGTCACTTTCATGCTCCCCTTTCATAATTATGATTTCAGTGTCACAAAAATCTTTTTATCCCGCCCTTGCACAGTATTTTTTCACAAATACCGCCAATTTCTTCAAACCCTTGTTCCGCCAGTTCGATACTGGCCTTCTTCAATTCACTCTCAAACCGCTCCACCAACACGTCTAATCTCTCCATGGCCATGTTTGTCCCGAGACCCACGGAAATGGCTTCTTTTTCAAAAGATTCCCTCGTAATGTCATTGATACCGCATCTTCCCCCTATGGCAAGTGCCATATTTTCCGTACTGCTCTCATATATCACCGTGCTAACAATATCATACGCAGGCGCCAACCTTATCGATTTTAAATCTTCCCCATATAGTAAAGACAAATTTTTTATATGATTGTCCGTATTGCCAACCAAGTAGTTAAACACACAAATGTCCCATAGTCTCAGTTGATCTGTAATCGGATTCGACGAATAATTCCTTAGTGTCTCGAAAAGCTTTTTCAAATATCCCGCATTATTTTTCTCGTACTTCGCCGACGAGTCAATTCCAAGTGCCTGCGCAAAATCTTCCTGATGCAGCCTATAAGGCAGCATCATGCCATTTAATGTTTTGCCTTCCTTGTTCATTTTTCTATCATATCGTTTCGTTGCAAATAAAACATCTGCTTCTTCCGACTTTCCCATACTCACGATAAAACTCTCCGGTACGTCAATTCCGAGATTTCTCGCCGTCAATAAACATAACTGCTCATTGGCAACAATTCTTTTCAGTCTTACATGGCTCTGTTTCACAATATGCGTACTTGGTGCCTCTCCAATCGGTAAATACCACCTTTTATTCTCCTCATCATAATACAGTCCCGCTTTCCCCGACGCACCCGTCAAAGATAAGTGTGATTTTGTCACAATCTCTGCGGACTCGCTAGCCCCCTCCCGTGCAAGCTTTCTCACTTCCAAATCTGTTAACTCCCGATATTCCGGCACGATTGCCTCAGCACCTTCGTCTATAATCTTGACCGCCCCGAGACACTCATTTCCCAAACCAGATAAAATGGACAAATAATCATTCTCATCAACATGCATCCATTCTGCCACGCATTTTCTCGTAAATCCCTCCGGCAATAGTCCTTCAAAAAAGCTTTTTGTACTTTTTGCATCAAAAGATTGTTTCTCCAGTGGCAAACTCACTTTTTCCATTAATTTCAATCTGAACGGTTAATTTCTTCATCTCACTCTCCCCGCTTTTCCACGAGCACATCCATTCCCAAAACATGAATCACTCAAATAAACAATCGTCACTTGGCCTCCCACACTTATTCCAACCCCTTATATTTTAGCATCACGGTTTTGCTTATTGTATAGGAAACGTCTAACTTCCATGATTTTCTCCGAACCTTCATCATCAATTACAACATAATAAACCACAAAGTTCTTTACATAGATAGATAGTATGGATATTTTCGCTCTTTTAATGAATGATACGGCCCAAAGGCCTCTGCCTCCGGTAAACGATTCAAAATTGCCAGCTCGACTGAATCAAGAAGTTCCTTTGCGGCTTGAGGATTTTTTAATTTTTCAGCAATATAAACCACTTTTTCTTCTAATTCCTCATAGAACAGCGGAAGATATCGCAAAATATACTTTGTATCAGCCATTTATTCTCCTTCTTAGTTCGCCAAAAACCTCATCATGCGTGTAACGCCTACTGTCACTTTCTGCCACCAAATCCGTTTCATCCAGAGCGGTTTCCACACCATCTGTTAATTTAGAATATTCTTCAAGACTTAACACCACCATGACTCCATATCCATTTTTGGTCAAGTACACTGGTTCACCGGCATTTACAATTTTTTCAATGTCAGGGAATTTATTTCTAAGGTCGGAAACTGGTTTTATCTGTATCATAACGCTTCTCCTTATCATAATTTTATCAATATCTTATCACATTTCCAAATTATAAACTGCATTTTGATATTTTACAAGTAGAAAATATCACTTCCTCATTTATTTAGCTCACGAACCATTTCCGCCGGTTTCGCCGTCATCTCGACCCAAGCCGGAATGAAACCGCACTTAATCGCGTTTCTAACCGAACGGACATTTGACCACGCCGTGCAATAAAATGGCACCTTGCCGCGTTCCATGACTTCCACCGCCAGATTGCTTGTCAGCGCGGCCGCGACTTGTCTCCTGCGGTACTGCGGCAACACGTCAACACCAATCTGCCACATTGTGTCACAATCGGCCGAAGCCCCCGCCAGCCCAATCAATGTATCATTTTCATAAGCCCCGATTCCCAGAACGTCCAATTCTTTTCTGTCCGTACATAACGCATTGCCCCACTCCGGCTTATACAAGGCCGCAAAGTCCGCCGCACCAAGCATTTTCAAACGATAGCCGCATGGAAGCCTCTTTAATTTATCGGCATCCGGCAGATAATACTCTGCCATGAAGCAAACTTTTTGCCCCATTGGCGAAAGCCGTTCATCCAGCCAATGCATGTTCGGCGTTTCAAAGCAATGATAAAACTCAAACTTCCTGATATATTCCGACACGATTTCGCGATACTCGTTCTTTACGGACGCGACAATGTTATTCCCATATGAAACTAAATTCGCGGCAACCGGCTCCTTGTAATACTTCCTCGCCGCATTCCCGATCTTCGACTCGACAATGACATGCTCGTTTTTCAAAAAATCGTTTGCCGTGCAGTTAATGTCCCGGGCGGATTGCTCCATGGCAATTTGTAAAATGTCCTTGTTTGTCATATTCTTTTTTTCCTCCTCCCTTACTTTTCCCATCCCTTTATTTCATCTTCTTAATCTGAAGATTTGAAGTGTGCGAGAGAGATGCAGAAAGCGCAAATCCATATTGTCAATTGGTGTTAATCGTTCAAAATGGTATCTGTTTTCTGCCACATCTATCCCTCTTTCATTATGGACT
>CATLEQ010000273.1 GCA_949915905.1 uncultured Lachnospiraceae bacterium
GGTGTTCTTAAGCCAGAGAATCAATTATTTGGAAAATGAACTGGAAAGCGACGGGGAAGCTGAGAATAAAAAGAAAGCCAGCAAGGGCGGCGTGTTTAATGCCATCAAGTTTATTTTCACCCATAAGCAATTGCGTTACATCGCAATCTGCGCATTTGTATTTGCCTGCTCCATCGCCGTGACGGGATTCTATGAATCCATCATGACCACTGGCGGAATGGATACGGCGGCCGTTACACAAGCTTTGTTTATCTTCCCGCTTATGAACGCTTTGTTTACCTTGATTGGCGGATTTTTGACTGACCGTCTGGGAAGAAAACGTTCACTGGCGACTTTGGCGGTAATCGCGATGGTAATGCTGGGAATGTTTATCCTGGCGGCCGGAAATGGATGGAATCCTTATATCGTGGGCGGATGCTATGGTATTTTCGTAGGATGCTTCTGGAGTGTGAGTGACTTGTTGTTCCTGATTTTCCCGGGAGAATCCACACCCACACAACTTAGAGCTTCCGTTTTGGGAACCTTGTCCCTGATTCTTTTCGCGGGATCGATTCTTTCCACGTTGATTATCTCTGTGGCAATGCGTTTTGTACCTTCTCTTGGCATGCTTTGCCTGGTAGTGTGCATTCCGTTCATGTTGCTGAGTTTGTTGCTGGTAATGTTCAAAGTGCATGAGACCAAGGGTGTCGATATGAATACGATTACCGGAGAAGAGTGGGAGTAATTTGACATGGAAAATCAAGAAGTTTTACAAGCATTGCTTGCGGCTTTAAGAAAGGAACCTCCGTCAATTTTGGCGGAGGTTCAAACAAAAAAAGCGGAAATTGCAATTTTGGATCAGGGCTTGTTTCAATATTCCTTAGAAGGAGAACAAGTCTGTAAAGCCTATTCACAAGGAAAAACCCTGGACGGGAGAGAGATTGATACCCGTAGATCCCAATTGCTTTCTCATGAAACGTTTTCTTTTGAGGGAAAGCCGGGAAACGGGGTCGGTATCAGGAATTTGTACCAACAAGGGCAGCTGCAATTAAGGCAGGAAATAATCGTGTATGAAAATGGTGCCGCGACGGTACAGATTTTTTTGCATGATGAAAAAGAGACAACAAAGACCCGGTATCTGGCACCTTTTGCCATGCCCTACCCGGATGGAAAGGGAAAAGAGTTGTTCTTATCCTTGGATCAAAAGATGTTGTTGGTTCCTTATGACAATGATATGTGGTCGCGTTATGAATCTGCAGTTCCGGCTTGTGGAAGACAAAGCTATGACGTGACGGCCATCTATGATGAAACCAGCCTGGAAGGGCTTGTCATAGGAGCGTTAAATTTTGACGTGTGGAAAAACGCGATACGCTGGGCGGCACATGACGCGCGCAGTCTGACTGCCTATTGCGGGGCGGCGGATGACGGAACGCATGATTGTTGCCTTCATGCCCCGGTTGTCGGGGAATGGGTGGCATCCGCGCCATTTGTATTTTTCTGGTCGAAGGACGTAAGGGACGGCATGGAAATTTATGGCGACATGTGCGCGTCGCTTATCCCGGCCAGGCCGTGGAAAAACGGAAAGGTGCCGTTTGGATGGAACAGTTATTCTGCCTTGGGCATGGGACTTAAATTGTCTCACTGGCAGGAGGCGGGCGATTTCATGAAGGAAGAACTGCCAAACTACTGTGACGAGGATGGAGTTACTTATGTCAATCTGGATGGAGCCTTTGGACTTGATCAGGCGGAAATTAAGCGAACGATAGACATGCTTCATGCCAGGGGGCAGAAAGCGGGGTGGTATGCAAATCCTTGCAATTGGTTTCCGGCAGGGGGCGACATGCCCATCAGTTATTTCGTAGGTGCGGGCGCGGCGGTATCTGAGAATGTGGTGCCGGTTTCAGAAGGTTTGGCGGAAGAATGGAAGACGCGAATCGGCGATTTGTTTTTAAGAGACCATCAAGGTAACATAATGCCGGCGGCAGACGGCACGGTTCCGTTGGACGTGACCCATCCCATGTGGGAGAAGATGGCTCGCGCGACGATACGTAAACTGATAAATCTGGGCGTGGACTATATAAAGCTGGATTTTTTGTCCCATGGTTCCGTGGAAGGGGCACATTACCAGAAGGAGTATACGGGGCGGATGGCGTTAAATCTGGCGTACCAGATTTTGTCAGAGGAGATTGACGCGTCGGAACGGGAAATTTTTATAAGCTTGTCCATCGCGCCGTTGTTCCCCTATTTTCTGGGAAATGCCAGACGTGCCTGCTGTGACACCTTCGGCCATCACGATGACGTGCGTTACGTGTTAAATGCGTTAAATTTTGCATGGTGGACGAATGGAAGAATCTACCGTTTCAATGATCCGGATCATGTGCCTTTGTACTTGTCCGTGATAGACGGACGGTGTGCCACCACGGAGGCGGAAGCCAGGTCACGCTATTATGCCAGCGTGATTTCCGGAACGGTGATGATGTTGTCGGATAATTATGGTCTTGAGGGAAATTCGGAAGTCATTGAAATGTCCAGAAAACGGGCCAGGCAATTTGCCGATGATTCCAAGGTAAATGCCATTGCCAGGCTGGGAAAGGCATTTGTACCGGTGGAGTTAAAGGATGGGACGACTTCGTTTTATACGCTTTGCCATGAAGGAAATTATTATGCGGCGATTTTTAATTTCGCGGAAGAAAGGCAGACACTGTCTTTTGATGCGGAGCGGGGAAGGCTGCCGAAAAGTGGTACGTTTTGTGACATTCATGGAGGAGAAAGAATTGCTTATGACCAGACGATATCGGTTACGCTGGATGGCTGGGACGCGGTAATTTTAGAAATTGGAGGAAATGATGAAAGAGATTAAGGTAAAAGAATTGACATTGGAAAATTTTAAGCCTTTTGGCTCGTTTTCCACGATGATAAATCCAACCGCCAGAGGAAATGGCATCGGCGGGATGGCATTTCATGCGGATATGGAAATTTTGGAATTGGGAAGTGCCCATGCGGCGGCATTTTCCACGACCCGGGTGACAAATCAGTTAAAACCGGTCATTTTGGCATTGGAAAATCATTCCCACTGCGGCGAGGGCATCATGTCTTTGGACAATGACATGCTGGTATATTTTGCCCCGGCGGGAGCGGATTTGGCGCATGCCATAGAGGAACTGGTGGCATTTAAGGTTCCGGCGGGCGTAATGCTGACCATTCGTCCGGGCGTGTGGCACTGCATGCCATTTACGGTGGATTCGGAAGTGATAAACGTGTTAAACGTTTTGCCGGAACGCACGTATGCAAATGACTGCGAGATGCACATTTTGAAAGAAGAGGAACGAGTGGCCATCGTTTTGTAAAGTATTCATAGCGGGAGGATAAAATTATGGCACTGGAAAAAGTAAGGGATTTGCTTGATGCGGCACAAAAGGAAAACACTTCGATTATTGCTTTTGACGCATGTGATTACAATACAATTTATGCTTGTATCAAAGGAGCGGAGCTTGCACGCCGCCCGGTCATCGTGATGCTCTATCCCACGATGAGAAGCGTGTTTTCTTTTGGGGCGTTTGCGGCCACCGTGAAGGATTTGGCCAAAAACGCATCGGTTCCGGTGGGATTGCATTTGGATCACTGTAGCGACGTGTCCGTTATTACGGAGGCGATTCGGGACGGATTTACTTCCGTAATGGCAGATGGTTCCGCGATGCCGTTGGAAGAAAATATTGCATTTACGAAATCCGTGGTGGACATTGCAAACATATTTGACGTGGACGTGGAAGGGGAGATTGGCCATGTGGGACAGGTGGCGGGCGGCTTTGATTATCAGAATGCCGATACCTTTACACGGCCGGACGAGGCGGCCGTTTTTGCGGAACGTACCGGGGTCACGTCCATGGCGGTAGCGTTTGGAAGCTGTCATGGGATGTATAAGGCCACGCCAAACCTAGATTTGGAAAGACTTGTACAAATCGACAAGTCGACCGACGTTCCGCTTGTGTTGCACGGCGGCTCGGGGATTCCAGAGGAGCAGCTTCACAAGGCGTTTCAAATGGGCATCAACAAATTTAACGTAGGCACGGAGTTTTTCATGTTAAATACGAAGCTTTGCCGGGAATCTTATACTTCGGACGAAATATTAAAAAATCCATTTGCCGGGGTAACCTCTATTCGTAAGGGATTGACGGAATATATTGCCAAGAAGCTGGAGCTGTGCAGGATGAAAGTGTAAGAGGTAAAACAGATGGAGAAGAAATTTGACGTAATCGGGGTGGAGGATTTGATTATGGATTTTGCGCTCCAGATTAATAAAATACCGGAGACGGACGGAATGTCCCAGATATTTGACAGTTGTTGGGCAGGAGGCGGAAATGCCTCTTCCGCCATCGTGGCACTTTCCAGATTGGGCGCGAAATGTGCCATGGTGGGAACGACCGGAAATGACGCGTATGGAAATTTTTGTCTGGAGGACATGAGAAGAAACCAGGTGGATGTTTCACACATTAAGCAGGTAGAAGGAGACACGACGTTGTGCGTGTGCCTGGCGGAAAAGGAGACGCAGGGCAGAAGTTTTCTAGGAAAAATGGGCGTAAGAGGTGTGATGACACCGGAAGAGGTGGATGAAGATTTTATTCGCAGCTGCAAGGTCATTCATTTGAGCTGTATGCCGACACCTACCCAGAAGGCGGCCATTGAGTTTGCAAAAAGGAACGGGGTGGAAATTTCTCTGGATGCAGGGGCATTTTTCCCGGGCGCAAAGGAATTGGCAGATCAGGCGGATATTTTGATTATGTCGGAAGCTTTTTACGGCGGATTGTTCGGAGAGGATAAAAATTATCGTGAAAATTGCCAGAGGCTGGTGGAAAAGGGCGCAAAAATCGCGATAGTGACGCTGGGAAAGAAAGGATGTGCCGGTGCAGACAAGGACGAAAGCTTTGAATTGGAAGCTTTTTCCGGCGCGGACATCGTAGATACGACCGGGGCCGGTGACGTGTTTCACGGAGGATTTTTGTACGCTTACTTGTATAGATACAAAAATATTAAGTATAACTATACAACTAAAATGTGTAGCAAATTTGCCAGCACGGTGTCCTATCTCAATTGTATGACGCTCGGCGGGCGGCCCGGTATCCCGACACTGGACATGGTAGACGCATTTTTGGAAAAAGGAATCGTCCTCAATGGGGACATCGCACAGAGGAAAGAATTTTATCGGAACGGGATTTTTAGTTAAGGAGGATTAAATTATGCGAGAAAAGACAATTAGACTGGGTTACGTGCCGATTATAAGGGATACGTTTCCGGTGGAGCCGGCGGCAAAGCTGCGCGACAAAATCAGAGGGCGGGTGGAGGAAATTATTTCCGGCCTGGTTGACGTGGAGCTTGTGACAATTGATGAAAAAGTCAAGGATGGAATGTTGTGGGACAATG
>CATLEQ010000274.1 GCA_949915905.1 uncultured Lachnospiraceae bacterium
CACCGTAGCCCGCTACGGCTCTTTCTTCCGCCTAGGCCATGTGGATTTATCCTGCGATAATTGATGCAATTTATTTTGTGACAGTTCCTAAGGGACGGGAAAGAAAGATGCAAATTGAGAATGGTTTGGTGTTTGGGGCGGACGGGGCGTTTCATCCGGTGCCGCTATATAGCGCGGGTGGGAAGGTCGTGGAGCGTTCTGCTTGGGAGAAAAATGACGATGAGAGAATTGATGCCGCCGGGTTTTATGTCATTCCCGGGCTTGTCGACGTACATACGCATGGAGCCGTGGGGCATGATTTTTGTGACGGAAGTGTAGACGGCTTGAGAAAAATCGCAGAATACGAATATTTGTCAGGAGTGACCTCGTTTTGTCCGACTTCCATGACATTGCCGGAGGAACGGCTCGCGGAGATATTTTCCACGGTGCCCGCATTTTTGTCATCGACAGCGGGGGAAGCGTGCGAGGCTGTCAAAAGCGAAAAATCTCCGTCTGCTTTGCAAATGGCCATGGAAGGATGCGGGCGTGCGGCGAGCGCGGCACATGCCGCCCGGGTCGTGGGGATTCATATGGAAGGGCCTTTTTTGGCGGCGAAGAAGTGCGGGGCGCAAGATCCGAACGATATCGTGCCGGCGGATTATGACATGTTTTGCCGTTTGAATGAGGCGTGCGGCGGTCGGATTCGAATCGTGACGGTCGCCCCGGAACAAGCGGACAATATGCAATT
The DNA here is from genome assembly GCA_949915905.1 of uncultured Lachnospiraceae bacterium. Classification (GTDB taxonomy): domain Bacteria; phylum Bacillota; class Clostridia; order Lachnospirales; family Lachnospiraceae; genus Schaedlerella. The sequence goes on from CATLEQ010000274.1 coordinate 728, forward strand.
CATAAATCGTGTGGCGGGAGCCGTCAATGTTTCCCTGGGGCATTCCGCGGCGGGATATGACAAGGCGCGGGAGGCTTTCGCGGCGGGGGCGAACCATGTGACGCATTTGTTCAATGCCATGAATCCTTATTATCATAGGGATCCCGGCATCATCGGGGCGGCCGCGGGGCAGGAGGATGTCTTTGTGGAGTTGATCAGTGACGGGATGCATGTGCACCCGGAGGCGGTTCGCGATGTGTTTCGGCTATTTGGCGATAGGCGCGTGGTGTTGATTAGCGATTCCACGGAAAGCTGCGGAATGCCAGACGGGGAATACACGCTTGGCGGCCAGGCCGTTTTAAAGGCCGGACGCAAGGTGACGCTGGTATCGCCAGGCGAAGTGATTGCCGGTTCGGCATCCAACTTGTACGAATGCATGTGCAGCGCGGTATCCTTTGGCATCCCGCTGGAATCGGCGGTGAGGGCGGCGACCATGAATCCGGCGAAAAGCATCGGCATGGAGGACGAGGTTGGCAGTTTCATTCCCGGGGCATGGGCGGACTGCCTGCTCGTGGATGAAGGATTGCGGCTTCGGGCGGTCATTTCGAACGAGCGTGTGACATGGTTATACTGAGGGGCAAAAACATTCGCCCCTCAGTATACGGGGATGTGCACAGCCGCACAGGGAAGCATGCACGCTTAGTAAAAGGAGGAGTGAAAAAATGAATTCTATGATTCCGAAAATGAATGGGACGAAAAAAGTGGAAGAGGGCAGGTTCGTCCTGCCGAAGGACGAGGTGCGCGTTTTTGGCGCGGTGGCCTACATGACGGTCTTAGAAGACCGTTTGGCGAAAATCGGGCTTCGCCGGGTGTGGAATTATGTGGAGTGGAAAGAACGCGAGACGGCGGCGATTTGTTTCAACATGCTCCTGAAGGAGGAGCATGAGGCGGAGCTTGAGGAGGTCGAGGGCGCGTACGTGTTGTATATCACTCCGGAACAAGTCAAAGTGACGTCGAATGACCCGGAAGGACTCACGAACGGCCTGACGACGCTTTACTGGATGTTGCGGGAGGGCGGCGGGTCGTGTGATTGCGGGACGTTTACGGACGCGCCCGTTTGCGGGCACCGTGGGATTTTGCTGGATTCCAGCCGCCATTTCTTCGACGTGGAGACCATAAAGGGCATGATTGAGCAGTGCACCCTGCGAAAGTTAAACCGCCTGCACTGGCATTTGAGCGACGACCAGGGGTATCGTCTGGAAAGCACGCGGTTTCCAAGGCTGAATGAAATTGGTTCCTGGCGTACGGAGCCGGACGGGAGCCGTTACGGCGGGTTTTACACGAAGGCCCAGGTACGTGATATCGTGTCATATGCCGGGGCGCGGGGAATGGAAATTATCCCCGAGATTGACGTGCCGGGACACGTAAGCGCCATTTTGGCGGCCTATCCGCGCTTGAGCTGCAGCGGGGAAGAGATGGAGGTCAAGAACATGTTCGGCATCCATGAGCGCATTCTTTGTGCGGGAGATGACTTGACTTTGCAGTGCGTAAATATCCTGCTGGACGAGGTGATGGAAATGTTCCCCTATCCTTGGTTCCACGTCGGGGGCGACGAGGCGCCGAAGGGAGAGTGGAAGAAATGTCCCGCCTGCCAGGAGAGGATTCGCACGGAGGGCTTGAAAGACGAGGAAGAACTGCAGGCCTGGTTTATAAAGAAAGTGGTGGAGCATTTGCAGGAGAAGGGCAGGACCGCCATTTGCTGGAACGAGTGCATGAAGTCCGGCATGCTGGATTCGCGGGCCGTCGTGCAGTACTGGGACGAGGAAGAGGATGCCGGGTATTGCAAGGAATTGGCGGAAGGAGACCGCAAATGCATTTATTCGTACACGCCCGCCTTTTATTTTGATTATGAGCCAATGCTGACGCCAATGCGCAGGATGCGGAATTTGAAGCCTGTTTTGCGGGATGGTTCGCAGGTCGCCGCAAGAAATTTGCTAGGGGTGGAGGCCACGTTCTGGAGCGAGCGCATTGCAGACCGCGAAAGGTTGGAAAAGCTGGCATTTCCCCGCTTGTTTGCGGTGGCGGAAGCGGCGTGGAACGGCCTTGCGGATTATGGCGAGTTCGTAAAGCGATGCGGCAAACATTTACGGACACTTGACGAGGACGGCATCCGGCATTATTCCATGGAGGAGGTCGATTTGGAGGGCGAGGCACAGAAGAAGGCCATCATCAAGGAGTGGAAACCGATGGTGGACAAAGCGCGCGCGGCAGGCATGGGGCATTTTTTGGACGTGATTGGCAGGCTCGTGAGAAATAAACTGGAAGGTGTCATGGATGAGGCGTTAATCGAGGAAATGATAGAGGAGATAAGGGCATAAAAGAGACAAGGCAATAAAAGGGACAAGGCGATAAAGAGAACAACGACATAAAGGGGACAAGGACATAGAAAAGGAGAAAGAAAATCATGATACCGGCAATTGTACCAGCAGTGAAGAAAATGACGCTGACAGACGGAGAGGTTTCGGCTAAGGCAGCGGTGACGGAGAAGATAACGGAGAACTTGGGTAAAGAGGCGTATCATCTTAAAATTACGGACGGCGGCATCAAGATCGAAGGGGGCGGACCTGCCGCAATCCGTTATGCGAAAAGTACGCTTGAACAAATTGCACTACAATATCCTGACAAACTGCCTTGCATGGAAATCGAGGATGAACCGGCCTTTGCTTACCGGTCGTTTCATTTGGATTGTGCGAGACATTTCATTCCGATGGACGAATTAAAGAAAATGATTGCCATGTGCGCGCATTTCAAAAAGAACGTGTTCCATTGGCATTTTGCGGATGACCAGGGGTGGCGCATCGAAAGCAAGGCGTATCCGCTTTTGCACGAGATTGGAGCCGCGCGGGCGGGAGACCACTTTGGAAATTATCATTCGGATGCGGCGGAGCATGCATATTACACGAGGGAACAAGTGAAGGAACTGGTCGCATATTGCGTGGGGCTGGGAGTCGAAATCGTGCCGGAAATTGACATTCCGGGGCATGTGACGGCGATTCTGGCGGCGTATCCGCGGCTTAGCTGCAAGGAGACGAAGGTGGAGGTCGCGACGAAGGCGGGGATTTTTCCGGACATTCTCTGCCCGGGGAAGGAGGAGACGTTTACCTTTTTGGAAACACTTTTGGATGATTTGCTGGAGTTGTTTCCGGGAAACTATTTCCACATCGGCGGGGATGAGACCCCGAAGCAACAGTGGAAGACATGCCCGCATTGCCAGAAGCGGATGGAAGAGGAGCATTTGGAAAACGTGCAGCAGCTTCAGGGATATTTTAATAATCGGATTGCCGCTTACTTGAAAAGCAAAGGGCGCACGGCCATCGTCTGGAACGAGGCGGCGTTGGGGGGCAATTTGGAGGCCGACATTGTCATTCAGCTTTGGAACGACGGAAATAAGGTGGGAGGCAATACGATTGACGGGATTGGCAAGGCGCATTTGGCCCGGGGAGGAAAGGTAATCCTCTCGCCGATGATGAACTGCTATTTTGATTATCCTTATGGATTTATTTCTTTGAAAAATGCACATGAGCTGCCGCTCGTCCCTTCCGGCATGGACGCGTCACAGATGTCTTCGGAGGAAAAGGAGAGAATTCTGGGATGTGAATGCTTGCTTTGGACGGAGTACGTCCGTGAATGGAACCGTCTGGAAACCTTTGCCTGGCCGCGTTTTGCCGCCAGTGCCGAGGCGGGATGGTGCGGCAATGACCAGACCGATTATGCGGATTTTAAGAAGCGGATGAAGCAAATCTTCCCGATTTTTGAACGGTATCAGATTGCCGCCACGCCGGTTTCCGGCTGGGTGCCGAATCCCATCGAGAAGGCACGCCAATTGTTAGAAATGGCGAGCAACTTCCCGAAGGACGTGAAAGAAGGGTTCTCGAAACAGCAGGAAGAAATTTAACCTCATCAGGGAAGTCCCCCGCTTCTTAAAGCGGGGGAGCTTGCCTGTTTCAGTGGGAGTATAAGCTCCCATTGAAATGCCGGATTGTAAATGATGTGATATGTTGTGAACTGTAGATGTAAACGTTTCTGGCAAATGCAGTATTTTAGCGGAAATGCACATCTGTAAAAATACAACATATGCGACTGGCTCATTTGTGGTGAATGGAAATTTGCAGATGTTGTGGTAAAGGGAGAAGGTGATAATTTTTTTATTCGTATCTGTAAACAGTTTAGCACAAAGAAAGGCGGTTGTATATGGAAATTACTTATCATTGGGAAGGCAACTATCTGATTCCCGACCTATAACTTTCGGATACAACGGAATATCAGATTGGGAAGTATGGACGGATGAGAAAGCGTTTTTAGAAGAAAATCATAGAGGCGTTTATTCGCATATGCTTTTAGCGGAAAACTTATGGAAGCATCTTGCGAAAATTGATGAAGAATGCAATGAGATGATGGATAAGCTTGTAGGGCAGATGGCAGGGAAAGAGGGTGTGACGGAGCAGCTTAAATCCGATAACTGGCTGTGCTGGCTTCAGAAGATGAAAAGCATCAGGAGTAGGGCGGAGGAAGTAGTGTTGCACGATCTGATATATTCCCTTTTAGTGTTGTTTTGGTTTTAAGTTTTGTAGCATGAGGCGCAGATGATGTCAAGACATCGGCTCCACTTCGCCTGCGGCGGTCTTG
>CATLEQ010000275.1 GCA_949915905.1 uncultured Lachnospiraceae bacterium
CTGTCTGCTCGGTGAAAATACGTTGAAATGGATTCATTGCGATCATGCCGGTTTAAATGGTTCCGCGCGTCCGGAGGTATTTGCCAAAGGCTGCCTCGTGACGGGGGCCGCAGGGCGTTCCGCCCCGGTGCTTGCCGAACATTGTATTTATTTTATGATGCAATATTGCTATCATACGAAGGAACTTCTGGCGGCGCAGGAAGCCTGCCATTGGGGCGTGGAAGGGTCGAATTCGTGGCGCGGGCTTTACGGGCGCACGGCGGGAATCATTGGAATGGGAAATAATGGAAAGATGCTTGCCGACCGCTTGCATGCGTTTGGCATGAAAATCATTGCTTATGACAAATATCCGATGAAAGGCTTTGATTATATTTCGCGCAAGCTGGTGGCGACGGAGGGGGACGGGTTGGACGAGCTTCTAAAAGAGTCTGACTTTGTCATCTTGACGCTCGCCCTGACGGACGAGACGCGCCATTTGATGAACGCCGAGGCGTTTTACAAGATGAAGAAGGACGCGTTTTTGGTCAACATGGCCAGGGGCGGCGTTGTTTGTACTGAGGACTTGATTCGCGCATTGGAGGATGGTGAAATCGGCGGGGCGGGTCTGGATGTGTGCGAGGAGGAGCCGCTTAGAGCCGACAGCCCGCTTTGGAAACAAAGGAACGTGTACATTACGCCGCATTGCACGCCGCAGGTGCCGCACCGGACGGGGCGGAGCCTGGAAATCATCCGGGAAAATGCCCGCAGGTTTGAAGCCGGTGAGCCGCTGATGAACCTCTTGCGGCCGGAGATGGCCGTGACGGGAGACGTGCCGAAAAGCGGCTGGGCGAAATTGATGAATTCAAACATTCCCAAAGAACAAATCGCGAAGATGGATTTAGAAAAGTTTTTGGGAAAACGTGGCTGGACGTCGCCGGAGGAATGGATGTGAGGACACGCCGGGGCGCGAATAGAATCATGTCGTTAAAGCGACCGTGTTTGGTGTGAGAGTTTCGCAAGCGAAACTCTTTTTTCTTGTAATATTTATCTTTTGAAGATATAATAGAAAAAAATATGAAAAGGGGCATTTTGTATGAATCAGAAAAAGGCCATCCTGGTGGTGAGTTTTGGCACCAGCCATTTAGATACATTGGAGCATACCATCGGGGCGATTGAGCGTGATATGAAAGCGGCATTTCCAGAGTATCGGCTGTATCGTGCGTTTACCAGCCGAAAGATTGTTCAAAAGCTAAAGTGCACGAAGAAAATTGAAATTGACACGGTGGCGGAGGCGTTGGAGCGGATGCTTGCGGATGGAATCGAGACCGTGTTAGTACAGCCAACGTACATCATGAATGGAAATGAAAATGACTCCATGCTGGAGGTTTTGATGGAGTATGCCAGTCGTTTTCAAAGGATGCGGGTCGGAAAGCCGCTCCTTAGCAGCCCGGATGATTACAAAAAGGCGGTTCACGCGGTGATGGAGGCGGCGGATTTAAAGGAGGACGAGGCTCTCGTCATGATGGGGCACGGGACAAACCATCATGCCAATGCCGCATATCCAACATTGGAGTATACATTTCATCTGCTGGGTTACCGTCAGGTTCTGGTGGGCACGTTGGGAGGATTTCCCAGTCTCGGGGACGTTATGGGAAAGCTTGCGGTTTCTGATTATCGCAAGGTGCGGCTGATGCCGTTTTTGCTGGTGGCGGGCGGCCATGCCAAGAATGACATGGTTGGCGGGGAGGGTTCGTGGAAATGCGAGCTTGAAGCGGCCGGATACGAAGTGAACGTGGTGTTAAAGGGGCTGGGAGAAATCGAAGGAATCCGCAGAATTTTCCAGGAACATATCGAGGAAATACGATAAGATTATTTCTCGTGGGTAAGGGAAATGAGTTGTTACAAAACAGAGTATACAAATTAGGAAAAACACAGTATAATAAATTTAGAGAAAGTGTATCAAGATAGGAGGATAATTATATGGCACCAACAGCGAATGCAGTCAATAATTTGCTTGCAACTCTTGAAGAAGAGGATTTAAAGACAGCAATAAGCTTTATACAGTTTCTTTCGGCGACACGGAAAGAGGAACGTTCTAAAAATAGTAAGTCTGTTTTGCACGAAATACAAGGAATGTTTGAGGAAGATAAGGGATGGGATTCAGAAGAAAGTATGATAGAAGATTTGGCGGCATTTAGGAAGGAACGTATGAACGTATGAAAATAATGTTAGATACGAATGTGTTGATTTCGGCGTTTGTATTTGGTGGAAAGGCTGGAAAACTTTTAGAAATGCTTTTTGATTCAGAGCACCAATTATATGTTTCTGAATATATAGATCAAGAATTTAAAGATAAGCTCTTTATGAAATGGCCAAATAAGGCAGAGAAGATTTACAATTTATATAGAACTGTAGATATTTATTTTTGCAAAAGTACAAAGGAGTCTTATGGTACATTACGAGATAAAAAGGATGTTCCTATTTTAAATGACGCACTCCATTATGGTATTGATTTGATTTTGACTGGCGATAAAGATTTTTTAGAGGCGGAATTGAGAAAACCGATGATATATAGTCCCAGTATGATGTATGAATATATGACATGGGGACGTGATTAGGGGGCAGACACAAGATGGATTTGAACAACATGATGAAAATGACGATGGCGTGGAATACGTTTAGAAAGAATCATCCCAAGTTTCCGGCGTTTTGCCAGGCGGCCTTGAACAAGGGGCTCCGGGTGGACAGTGTGATTGAAATCGCGGTGACCACGCCGGACGGAGAGCGGATAGAGACGAATCTGAAGGTCAAACAAAGTGATTTGGACTTGCTTTATAGTTTACAGAATCATTCATAATATGATGCGCACAGCCGCATAAGGAAATATTAGAAAAGCAGACGGAAGAGTCGCCTTTCCAATTTTACACGGATTGGTTTGGGCGAGGCCTCCGTCTACTTTGTTCTTTTTCTACCGTTTGTTTTTTAGCGTGGAACCGATCGGATCCAAATTTTCAATTGCCTCCGAGTGTATGGACATGTTGCGGATGCTTCCCTCTTGTGCATGCTGTGCATTCTTGAACATCAATTTCAACAAAATCGGGCAAAGGACGGAGCTGAGGACAATCAAAAAGATGGTGGCAACCAACGGGTCGATACCGGCCAGCTTCCCATTCTCATAATATATTAGATTTTGCCCTGTCGCATATACGGCGAGCGCAACCTCGCCCCGGGCAATCATGCCGCACCCACTCGCGGTGCAATCTCTCATGTTATATCCGAACGGTTTGGCGGCCAGTCCGCAGCCGATGATTTTGGCAAGGATTCCAATGGCTACGAATGTCAGTGCGAACACCAGGCCGCTGAGGTGAAAATTGCTAAAATCAGCACTGATGCCGATATGGGCGAAGAACATCGGCGTAAATATCATGTAGCCGCTGACGATGACCTTGCGGTCCACGAAGGAAGCGTCGTCAAGCCCGCTCAAAATCAGTCCGGCCATGTACGCTCCGGTAATGGCGGCAATGCCGAAAAACTCTTCCGCGCAGTAAGCGAACAGAAAGCACATGGCAAACGCGAAAATACTGGTGCGCCGTTTATGCGGATAATTGCGGATGAGCCAGCGAAACACCTTTCTAAGAAGCAGTCCGACAAGTGCGCTCAGCACCAGGAACACCGCAACCTTGAGCAAGGTGAAAAGGACACTTCCCCCGCCGCTGATACTGGTGATGACGCTCAGCACGATGATGCCGAGTACGTCGTCGATGATGGCGGCCCCGAGGATGGTGGTACCGATTTTCGTGTTCAATTTTCCGAGCTCGCGCAATGTCTCAACCGTGATGCCGACGCTGGTGGCGGCGAGAATCGTTCCGACAAACAAGGCGTTCATCAATTTGCCGGAATTGGCGATCTGCGACGGCCCGCCCATGAAAAGAAGCGCACCGAATGTCCCGGCCATGACCGGAAGGATGACCCCGATGGTGGCAATGACCGTGGCGGCAGCACCGACGTGTTTCAACTCCTTGATATCTGTTTCCAGACCGCTGGAGAACAAAATAAAAATGACACCAATCTGGGAAAAGCTGTCCAAGACATACATTTCCGCCTCGGTAGGATGGATGATACCGGAAAAACCGATGCCCATCTGTCCGATGATGGCAGGACCGATTAGGAGTCCGGCCAGAATCATCCCGACCACTTGCGGCAGTCCGAGCTTTCTGGCACCCATGCCGAGCAACTTGGTGGCAAGCAGGATGATTGCACAATCGTATACAATGTTCATTACGTCAAATTCCAAGAATAAGACCCCCTCTTTAACAGAACTGACATGTCGCCTGACGGCGACACTACCAGTGGAATACCCCGCAGCAAGCTACGGGACATCATAGCTTGAATGAAATCGCTTTAGATTATAAATAGATTGCCAGGAGAAATCAACAGGCATTTTTAACAAAGAAATTGAAAGGAATGTTGAGAACTTTTCCAGCCCATGATACCATAATGTCAAAATAAGACGGAGCACATCAAAATCGTGCTTGTCGGAAAAGGTGTTTTCCACTAAAATGGCAGCAACGAATTTCGTTGCTACCTGAAAGATGTAAATCGGGAGGTAGAAGAAATGCCGGAAAAAGAAAAACTATTAGAGACTTTTTTGACTTTGAAGAATTGCTGTTACCTGATGTGGAGTTGGGAGCTTGACAACGAACTTCGGGTGAAGAAAACAGATTGTCCGGATGCCGACCTATATCAGAAGCTGTTCCAGCTGCAAGAATGCAGGGATGCCGTGAAGGAGCACATGAAAGTGAGCCGGATGCCGATGATTTGCAGTGCCGGGACGATGCTTTCCTGGATACTCGCTTTCGAGGATGAGGACGGGGAAAAAGAGAAAGGCGCGAACAAAATCATTGCGATAGGTCCATTTTTTAGCGGTTACAAGGATGAGGAAAACTGCAGGGTGATTTTTCAGATGCTAAAACTTGACGAGGAGGAACAAAGATGCATGCAACGAACCATGCGGAAAATTCCGATGGTGACTTCGTCGAGCATGATGCAGGATGCCCTGATGCTGCATTATTGTGTCCGCCAGGAAAAAATCAAGATAAAGAACATAAAGATGTGTAACATCAGGCTTCCGCATAAAAAACTGCGTGGAAGGGTTCGGACGGATCAGTTTGATGACAGCAGCGGATATTGGAAGGTGGAACAGATTTTACTTGACAAGGTAAGGAATGGCGACATGGGTATTTCATCGTTTGCAGACAGGGTCTCGCTCATTGCGCCGGATCAGTATAAATCCTATTCCAATAATCCGGAGAAGTACAAGCTTAGCTTGAACGTGTTGCTGACCTTGATTTCGCGGGCGGCGGTGGAGGGTGGATTGTCGCGTAAGACTGCCTTTTCCCTGG
>CATLEQ010000276.1 GCA_949915905.1 uncultured Lachnospiraceae bacterium
CCGGAGGGTTTTGCTTTATAGGGAACGAAGTTTCCTATAAAACAAAAAAGCATGTCACCCGGCTTGATTTCCAACCGGGTGGCATGCTTTTTTCTTATTTTTTACTCCGTCGCCGTCGTGTCTTTTATCGTCACTCCTTGCTTCGTAAAGCTAACCTTCTTCCAGAGTCCGTCATTGACCGTGATTGTGGTCTCTTCCTTCCACGTATCCACCAGATTTGAAAACTGTTCGTTCTTGCGCTGCTCGACGATGCTCGTCTTCTTCGTGTCGGTCGCCTCCCGGTCAAGCAGGCTGGTCAACCGCGCCACGTAAATCCCGCGTTCGATTTCCACCAAATCCGTCCAGTCCCCCTCTTTTTCCAGCGCGTCCGCCGCCTTTATCAAATCCGCGTTCGGCGCGTAGCTGTCCTTGTCAAAGGTCGCCGTCTGTACCGACACGCCCAATTCGGTGGCGGCATCCTCAAACTCGACATCCCCCGACTTCAATTTATCTAGCGTGGCTTGTACGTCGGCCTTCAGGCTTTCCTTCTCCTCGTCACTCAAATCCACGCTGTTCCCACTTTCGTCCTGCTTCGAATAAGCGACATAGACGTACTCCATCGCCTTCTGGGCGGCCTCCTCGTCGGACACGTCCTCGTCAACGCCTTCCATCATGAGCGGAGCCATCTTGTTCTCAATCGCCATCAAGGTCAGATACTCCTTGACGTACTTCTCCTCGCCGGACACGACATCGCGCGCCTCCTGCGCGTTGTCTGCAACGAATTGCTTCGCCGCCTCCTCGATGGCCGTCTCTTCCTCCTCGGAAAGGGTCACGCCGTACTCCTCGGCGTGCTGGCGAATCAAGTACAACTGTTCGATGTCACCCATCACGCCTTCCTTTACCATCTCCTCGTAACTCTGCTTCTTGGAATCGTCACCCGTGGTGTCCTGCTCCCAAAAAGCCTCCCCCGTCATGCCCATCATGCTGGCATAATAACTCTCATAACGAGCCTGCTGCATCCTCGCGAAATAGTTCACGACACCGAACGGTACCTGCGTATCCCCTATCGTCACCAACGTTTCCTCCGGGTCCGCGGTTCCACATCCTGCCAAAGATGCCATGGCAAGCGAAAGTGCCATGACCAACACGACCCCTCTTTTTCTCCACTGTTTCATAAATAGCCTCCTGCGTATATTCTTATATGGGAACATCCGCCCCAAGCCGGCCGCTTTTTGCGCATTGCGACCATAACTCTCCTAAGTATAAACTTTTTTTCTCAATCTAACAAGCTTTTTATGTCAATTAACAACATTTTCACAACTTCCAGCACGTCCTCGTCCTTTTCCTTGCCGCTTCTGCCCTTCTTCTGGTATAAGAAATACGGCGGATTTTCAGCCCTAAAGGTAAGTTCTCCCCGGTATTTTTCAACGAAGGGAGAAATTTTGGCCACCTGTACGTTCGCCCGCTCGAACATGACAAGCTTCAGGCACCCGTCCTTCTGCTCGACACTGGTAAGTCCCGCCTCGTGCGCCATTCCCTTGAGCACCGCGATGCGAAGAAGCTGCTGTACCTTCTTCGGAATGTCCCCGAAACGGTCAATCAGCTCTTCCACCATGTCGTCCATCTCCTCCTCGTTTTCAATGGACGCGATACGCTTGTAAATGTCCAGCTTCTGATATTCGTTTGGAATATAGGACTGCGGAATATAGGCGTCAATATTCAAATCAATCGAGGTGGCATACACATCCTCCGGCAATTCTCCCTTCTCCTGCCTTACCGCCTCATTTAGCATTTTACAATACAAATCGTACCCCACGGCCTCCATATGGCCATGCTGTTCGGCACCCAAAAGGTTTCCCGCCCCACGGATTTCCAAATCACGCATGGCAATCTTAAATCCGGAGCCAAGGTCGGTAAACTCGCGAATGGCGGCCAGACGTTTCTCCGCCACTTCCTTTAACAGCTTGTCGCGCCGATACAAAAGAAACGCGTACGCCATACGGTTGGAGCGCCCCACCCGCCCACGCAACTGGTAAAGCTGTGACAGCCCCATCTTATCCGCGTCGTGAATGATTATCGTATTGACATTGGAAATGTCCAGTCCCGTCTCAATAATCGTGGTGGAAACCAACACGTCGATGTCCCCGTTAATGAAATCGTACATGATGTTTTCCAATTGCCGCTCATTCATCTGCCCATGCGCAAAAGACACGGTCGCCTCCGGCACTAATTTTTGTACGCGTCCCGCGACGTCGGCAATATCCTGCACCCGATTGTACACATAATAGACCTGTCCGTTCCGGGAAAGCTCCCGTCTGGTCGCTTCCCGCACCATCTCGTCATTATATTCCATCACGTAGGTCTGAATCGGCATTCGATCCATCGGAGCCTCCTCGAGCACGCTCATGTCACGGATGCCAATCAGGCTCATGTGCAATGTTCTCGGAATCGGCGTGGCGGTCAGTGTCAACACGTCCACGTCCTTGCGCAATTGCTTGATTTTTTCCTTGTAGGTGACACCAAAACGCTGTTCCTCGTCGATGATAAGCAATCCCAAATCCTTGAAGCCCACGTCCTTTGACAAGACCCTGTGCGTCCCGATTACGATGTCGACCAGGCCTTTTTTTAAATCCTCCACCGTCTTTTTCTGCTGCGTGGAATTTCTAAATCGGCAAAGCAAATCCACACGCACCGGAAAATCCTTCATTCTCTGGATGAAAGTATTGTAATGCTGCTGGGCGAGAATCGTGGTCGGCACCAGGTACACCACCTGCTTTCCCTCCTGCACCGCCTTGAAAGCCGCCCGGATGGCAATCTCGGTCTTTCCGTAGCCCACGTCCCCGCAAATGAGGCGATCCATGATTTTCTTGCTCTCCATATCCCGCTTCGTGTCCTCAATCGCCTGCACCTGATCCTCCGTCTCCTCGAACGGAAACATTTCCTCAAATTCCTTCTGCCACACCGTGTCCGGCTCGTACGCGTAGCCTTCCATGTTCTGCCTCGCCGCATAAAGATTCACCAAGTCCTTCGCAACCAGCCTGACGGCACTTTTCACCTGATTCTTCGTCTTCGTCCACTGCGCGGTTCCCAGTTTGTTCAGCTTCGGCTTTTTGGCATCGGCATCCGCGTATTTTTGAATCAAATCCATCTGCGTGGCCAATATATATAAGACACCGCTGTCCGCATAACGAATCTTCATGTAATCCTTGGTCACCTTGTCCACTTGAATTCGCTCGATACCCTCATATACACCCAGGCCGTGGTTTTCATGCACCACGTAGTCCCCTATTTTCAGCTCCGCAAAATCTTGTATCTTCTGCCCTTCATAAGTTCTCCTACGCTTCTTCTTTTTCTTCCTGCGGCCAAAAATGTCCGTCTCGGAAATCACCATGAACTTTAACATCGGATATTCATAGCCTTCCGCCACGTGCCCATATGCCACGAGGATTTCCCCGAGGCTTACCTCGCGCTCCATGTCCTCGCTATAAAAACTGCTCAGGTCATAATCCCGCAAATCCTCGGCCAGCCGCTTCGCCCTCGTGCGCGACCCGGACAGCAAAACGACGCGATATCCGTTTCTCTTTAAGCGTTTCAAATCACGGGTCAACGTCTCAAAACTGTTATTATAAGGGTTCACGCTCTGCGAATGAATGCTGAACGTCCTATTTAGCACAAAGCCCTTGCACTTATTTTCCAGCGTCGTAAAACCGACCGCGTGGTATTGGTTTATTTTTGCCAAAACCTCCTCTGCCGGAAACACGGTCAGTTTCCGCGTCTCCTTGACCCCCGCCTCTTCTCGTCCGGAAAGCCCTGACAAATATTCCTCCTCCACCTCGCTCAAACGTTCCATAAGGCGCGCCGGCTCATCCAGATACAAGGCACAGTCTTCCATCGAAAAATAATCCAAAAAGGACACGCCCCGCTCGCCTTCTTCCAACATTTCCTCCGCCGGATAAATGGTGGCCGATTCCATATTCTCTATGGAACGCTGGCTTTCCACCTCAAACGTGCGAATGGAGTCAATCTCATCCCCCCACAGCTCGATTCGCACGGGAACCTCCCCGGTCAAAGGAAAGACGTCCAAAAGACCGCCCCGCACGGCAAATTGCCCTGGCCCTTCTACCTGTTCTTCCCGCACGTAGCCCAAATTTGACAGTTTCTTCTGCAATGCCGTAAAATCCACGTTATCGCCCGGCTCCAGAAAAATCCGTTCCTTTGCAATTTCTTTCAAAGGCTTTATACCGTCCAAAAACGCGTCCACCGTCGTGACGACGACAATCCGGGAATGCTCGAGCAGAGCCCGTACCACCTCCATCCGATGGCTTTTCAAATAGTTTCCCTTGACGTCGGCATGATAAAACAGCAAGTCCCTGGCCGGGTAATAAAACACGTTTTCCTCCAGAAAACGCATTTCCTCCCACGCCTGCTTTGCCTGCTCTTCGCCCGCGTAAACAATGAGCCGCCACTGCCACCCATCCCCCAGGGCGCATGCCAAATGGGTCTTCTGGGAACCGACGCACCCCGCGACTTGCACAAGTCCCGGGGTCTTTTTTTGCTCCCTTGTAATTTCCTTAAAATCCGCTAATTCCTGCAACGGTGCCAATAATGCTTTCACTTATTGCTCATCCTTCTTTTTTCGATTAAACTCATTCATCGCCGCCGCAAGCTCCCCGGCAACGATACGCTCCGCCGCGTCTGCCGCCGCCGCGAAGCCCTCTTCCATCAAAACCTTCTCTCCCGCCGAAAAATGTCCCAGCACGTAGTCCACCAGATCCATCTTTTCCGGTTTTTCTCCCACGCCCACCTTAATCCTTGGGAAAACCTGCCCCCCCACATGGGCAATAATGTTTTTCATTCCATTGTGTCCTCCGGCACTGCCCTTCGCCCGAATCCGAAGCTGCCCCGTCGGGAGGCTCACGTCGTCATAAATGACAAGCAGCTCCCTCGTCTCATCCACCTGGTAAAAATCCAAAAGGCTTCGCACACTCTCTCCGCTCAAGTTCATGTACGTCTGCGGCTTCGCCAGAACCACCTTCTGCGCACCAATCATCCCCGTCCCTACAAAGGCCCTGTGCTTTCTCGTCGACACACTTATATTATATTTTTCCGCAATTCGGTCTATGACCTCGAATCCCACATTATGCCTGGTTCCCTCATACTTCTTTTCCGGGTTTCCCAGGCCCACGATAATAAACATGCTCCATCCCTCTTTTCTTATCTATAAGCCGCCCAAAGCCGCGAAGCGGCATTTTTCCTTATGCGGCCGTGCGCATTCTCGTATACTGAGGGGTAAATGTTTTTCCCCTCAACATAACATATTTTTCGCCTTCCTCACATAAGATATAAAAAACAAATTCAGGAGAATCTTATGAGTGCCAATACCAAGAT
>CATLEQ010000277.1 GCA_949915905.1 uncultured Lachnospiraceae bacterium
GTGGCGTTCCGTATATACGACAAATAGGACTTCTTCTGCCAGACCAATTGTGATAAAGCGATCTTCTGTTATACTATGTGCTTCGTCAAAAATTTCGATTCGGTTTTCGTCCAAAAAAACTTTTGCTGCTGTTTCAAATGGAATACCATGTTTTATTATGTTTTGTCTTGCTTTTTCTTCATCCCATTCAAATGTGAAAGACATGTAGTTCCCCGCTAATATATTTAGTTTTGTCGATTTAGTTTTGTCGATGAGATTTATTTGTGGCAGTTTAAGGATAGTCCTTTTTTGTCTCTTCTTTTTTTAAATATTATAATGCATTCATAAAAAATTATCAACATATATCCTATAAATGCAGCTTTGTAGTCCCTTTTTCATGTAAACGATTATGAACAATATTAAAAATCTGGTCACGGAGGGACTTGCAAAGGACGTGAAGGATGCGGCAAAGAGGGCGTTTCGTGCAGGCGTGAATATGGATATGAGTAGTTTTTCTTATATTCAGAGCCTTGGAGAACTACTGGAAGACGGAAGCATTTCCATGAAAGAGTTGGATCAGGCGGTGCGTCCGATTTTGGAAATGAAGATTAAACTGGGATTGTTTGAGCATCCATATGTAGAAGAAGGAAAAATAGAGGAGGTGGCTGCAAATCCAGAGCATCGTATGGAAGCCCGCCGCGCGGCACAACGTTCCATGGTGTTATTAAAAATGAGAACCATATGCTTCCGCTGTCAAAGGAACTGAAAAAGGTGGCCGTGATTGGACCGCTTGCAGATTCTCGGGACGCGACGGAGGGGATTATCGGGTTGTTTAACCAACCGGGAGCGGTTACGGTTTTGGAAGGAATCAAAAATAAATTGCCGGAAGCAGAAATATTTTATGAACCTGGTCCATGGATAAAACGTGACATTCCGAATGCGGTCAGTGACATCATGCCAGATTTTTGTGGAAACAAGGTAAAATCACAGCAGACTCTGGAAGAGGCACAGGTAGATTTTGAGAAAGCAGTAGAGGCGGCGAAAAAGGCAGATACCATCATTATGGTGCTGGGAGAAGGCGTTGACATGAGCGGGGAGGCCGGTTGTCGTTCCTTTTTGGGGTTGTCAGGCTGCCAGCAGGAACTTTTGGAGACGGTGGAGGCACTTGGTAAACGGATTGTGCTAGTACTTTTAAACGGTCATCCGCTGTGTATAGAATGGGCGGCAGAACATATTCCGGCGATTCTGGAAGCATGGCAGCCGGGGTGGGAAGGTGGAAACGCGGTTGCGGACATTTTATTTGGCGATGTGAATCCGGGCGGCAAAATGCCGATTACGGTGCCGCGAAATGCAGGGCAGCTTCCGATGTATTATGCAAGAAATAACACGCACAGACCGGAAAGTGCAAACGACGGGTTATTTACGTCCCGGTATTGGGATAGTCAGAGTTCTCCGTTGTTCGCTTTTGGGTATGGTTTGAGTTATACGACGTTTTCTTTTGATAATTTGAAACTGGATAAGGAAACAATGAAGCTGGGTGAGACGCTTACGGTTTCCGTCGATGTTACCAATACCGGAGAGGTTGCGGGGGATGAGGTGGCACAACTCTACCTTCATCAGCGTTACGGCTCGGATTCAAGGCCGATGAGGGAACTGAAAGGATTTCGGCGAATTACGCTACAGGCAGGAGAGAAAATGACGCTTACATTCTCGGTCGGTCCAAAGGAACTGACATATTGGAGCACCTCGAAACGGGCATATGTCCAGGATGAGACGGTGGTTGATTTATGGGTTGGCGCAAGTCTGGAGGCAGAACTACATGCGGAAGTGGAAATCACTACTTTTGAAGAGAAAATGTAATCGTATAGGTGGTAGTTTTGAACAAAAAGGGGAAATGCAGGCGTTCAAGACATAAGGATGCCTACATTTTCTTAATGGGAAACTATTTTTTTTAAAATGGTCGACTCCGGCTTGCATGAATTCATGGATTAAATTTTCCCGGTGGACGTTTTCGCTTGCACAAAGCATGCGCTGCGAATAGGAAAAACCGGCACCAATGATATAATCGGCCAGCCAGTCTACTTCTTCCGTGGCCAACGTGGTGTCCGTAAACATCTGTGATATCAGGATGGACTTTCCATAATCAATGAATTTTTTAAAAGCGTGCATCGGGTAATCGGTGCGCATCAGGATTACGTATAAGTCGTTGTGCGAGCGATTAATCTCATGTAAATCCAGAATGCGGTCAATCGGTTTACTGCCTTCTTCAAGACTTTTTTTCACAGAGGCAATCATTTTTTCACAAAATTCATCTTGTAATTCTTCCAGCACCTGATAACAATCCGATAAAAGGAGGATTGAAAATGAGTAAATTACCATATCAAAACGAAACGCTTTCCATCGAGGAGCGTGTGGAAGATTTAATGAGCCGCATGAGCGTCGAGGAAAAAGTGAAACAGTTGACGTGTACGATGTACATTCTGGTAATGGACATGGAAAAACAAGACTTGGGAGACGGGATTGGCTCTTTTACCGTCATGGGAAGTACGGACGTGGCCAATGACATCAAGGCGGCGCAGGAATACGTAATTTCCCATTCCAGACATGGAATTCCGGCATTGGTGCACGGGGAGGCCTTGTCTGGTTCGGTGACGATTCCGGCGGCGAATCTCTTTCCGACATCCATCAGTCTGGGAGCCACGTTTGAGCCGGAACTCGCCAGAAAGATGTCAGAAGGAACGAGAAAACAGATGTATGCATATGGAATGCGCCATGCTTTATCTCCGGTTGCCGATCTGGGAAGAGACTTGCGGTGGGGAAGGTGTAGTGAAGGGTACGGGGAGGATCCGACTCTGGCATCGGCGATGACGGTCGCATTCGTACAAGGACTGCAGGGAGAAAATTTAAAAGAGGGAGTCGCTTGTACGGGAAAGCATTTCCTTGGCTATTCACAATCCGAAAGCGCGATGAATATGCACAAGTCATTGGCCACGTCGCGTGAACTTCGGGAAGTATTTGCAAAACCATTTGAAGCGGCGATTCACATGGCGGATATGAAATGCGTCATGAACTGTTATTCCGAAGTAAACGGACAGCCCATGTGTGCGAACAAAAGCATTTTAACGGACATGCTACGGGATGACATGGGGTTTGAGGGGTGCGTGGTTTCCGACTATAATTCAATACGGCACGTGGTCTGGGATTTTAAACTTGCGGATGATATGCTAGATGCCAGCAGGCTGTGTCTGGAAGCCGGTTTGGACGTGGAACTGCCGACCAGGATGGGATACAACGATGCGTTTGCGGAAGCGGTAAAAAGCGGGGAGATAGATGTTGCACTTGTAGACCGTTCGCTAAGAAGGCTTCTCAGGTTGAAATTTGAATTGGGGCTTTTTGAAAACCCATACCCGCACTCGGAATTGATTGCGGAAGCAATGGATAATACGGAGAATAACCGGTATTCTTACGAGGCGGCGAGAAAATCCGTGACACTGATGAAGAATGAAGGGATTCTTCCGATTCGTGACAAGAATAAGAAATTGCTGGTGGTCGGGCCGACCGGGGACAGCATCCGACTGATGATTGGACATTATACGCATGTCGCACTGATGGAAATGTTGATGAATGTGCCGATGCAGGGAGAGGTGCAGCCGGGTGTGGATTTTGACGACGTGATGGATGAAAAAGACAAAAATGAAAGCACTTTTGCCGGCGTGCAGGAGAAACTGTCCACCAGCAATTTGGAGGATAAGCATTTGCTGGACGGTATGATTCGCAAATTATATCCGGATATTAAGAGCACGTTGGAAGCCTTGCGCGAGGTTTATGATTCCGTGGAGTTCGTGGAGGGATGTGACTATAAGGGGGACGATGAAAGCCACATTCCGGATGCGGTGGAAGCGGCAAAGCGGGCGGATATCGTAATCATGACGGTAGGCGGGAAAAATGGACTTGGCGGTAGTGCCACGACGGGAGAGGCCGTCGACAGCGCAAGTTTGGATTTGATGGGAAAACAAGAAAAATTGATGCGGGATGTATTTGCGGCAAATCCAAACATGGTCATCCTGCACACGGACGGTCGTCCGCTTTGCAGTGAGTGGGCATACGAAAACGTACCGGCCATTATTGAAGGATGGCTTCCGGCGACTTATGGAGGCCGGGCGTTTGCCGATGTGATTAGCGGGAAATATAATCCGGCGGGACGGATGCCGTTTGACGTACCGCGAAGCGCGGGACACCTTCCTCTGTACCATTATCAGAATAATGGGTCTTCCGCCGCATATGACAGAGGACTGATTGATACGGGATATATTGACAGCAAGAGTTGGGCGTTGGCACCGTTTGGCTACGGCTTGAGTTATACGACGTTTACATACCGTGATTTAGAATTGCGGGAATATGATGACGATAAATTGGAAGTTGGCGTAATCGTAACCAATGCAGGTGACATGGACGGAGAAGAAGTGGTTCAGCTTTATGGAAAGGACCTCGTTGCCAGCGTGATTCGTCCGCGGCAGGAACTCATTGGATTTAGAAGAGTGGCATTGAAGGCCGGAGAAAGTAAAAAAGTACGCTTTGTCTTCAGGAAGGATCAGCTTGCGTTTGAAGATGTCCATTTTAAATGGGTTTTGGAAAAAGGCGAGTTTAGGTTTTTCGTCGGAAGCCATAGTGATGACATGAGGCTGGAAGTGATGTACGTGCAGGAAAAGACAGAAGCTGTCAATCCCAGAAAACGGGGATTCTTTGCCGAGAGTACGGAAATGACGGTATAAAAAGTAGAGGAATATGCCAAACTGCCAGCCGGATTTAGGCCGCAAGGATTGAATAACGCGCGGCAGGTTATAGTACCCCGCAGTAAGCGAATGATGCTTGTAGCTTACTGTGGGGATTTTTACGTTTTCGGATTCTCTTTCCGATATTTTCGGTATGCGACCGGCGACATGTGGTAGGTCTTCTCAAACAATCGATAAAAATAACCCCTGTTTTCAAATCCCAGTTCCTGGCTGATTTTTTCAATGGACGTCTCGGTCGTGCAGATGAGTCTGGCAGCCTGCTTCATGCGGTAGGCCTGCCCGTATTCGACCAATGTCATCCCGCTGTGTTGCTTTACAATTTTGTTCAGGTGGTTGGCACTGTAATGAAATTTTTGTTCCAATTCCTTTCGATTCACTTGTCCGTTCGTCGAAACCAAGTACGCGTGGATTTGTTCAAACACATAGTCTGACATGGAAAAATCCATATGAACGAAATGCGCGTCATAATCGTGCTCTTCTGTCAGGCAATAGAAAAATCGGAAGAGCAGACCCTGGACGATGCTGACGCAGCCGGGATATTGTTCCTTTAATTCCTTCATCATCTGCTGCAAGGTTTCTCTGGGGGCAT
>CATLEQ010000278.1 GCA_949915905.1 uncultured Lachnospiraceae bacterium
CGCAGCCTTCTCGGCCACGTCCTCGTTTTCCTCCGGAACGTCTTTCGCCAAATTGTCAATGTAACGCTTCCCATAATCCGTCAGCACGTTCTGGTGCGTCCGCTCCTCGGCCGCGTTCGCCGCCTTTTCCAAAACGTCCGTCAAATGGTCGTACTTCATCGGCTTGAGCACGTAATCAAAACACTGTAGCTGCACCGCCTGACGGGCGAAGTCGAACTCGTCATGACAGCTTAGAATCAGGCAAATCGTATCCGGCCGGTGCTCGTTGATCCACGAAATCAGTTCCAACCCACTCTCGCCCGGCATCTCGATGTCACACAACGCCACGTCCACCGCCTTTTTCTCCAAAACCGCCACCGCCTGCGCGTAACTGTTGGCCTGCAAAACCTCGTCAAACGGCAGCACGTCCCAATTCACCCCGGCCATGATGCCGGAGATGGAAAACATTTCATCATCCACGATTAAAAGCCGCATTCCTCTTCTCCCTCCTTCTCCGACTTATAAGGTCTAATGACACACGTCCCCGGTCAAAAACGGCAACTCCAGCCAAATCTGCGTCCCCTGCCCGGGCGCGCTGATAATTTTCATGCCGGCCGCGTCCCCGTAAAACACTTCCATCCGCCGACGGCAATTCCAAATTCCAATGTGCTTATGTCCCAGCTTGTCAACGTAAACTTCCCCGTCCTGAACCTTTTCAAGAACCTCTTCGGACATTCCGTTCCCCGTGTCACAGACGGACAGCAAAAGCTTGTCCTCCTCCCGCCTGGCATTGATGAGGATTTCAATCGTCTCGCCAGGCTTCAGAGCGTACTTCATCGCGTTTTCCACGAAATTTTCAATCAAGAGCGGCGGAACGAGAGCATTTTCGCACCCCTCCTGCATGTTGTAAACGCTGCCGAACGTGTCGGGAAAGCGAATCCTTTGAATGCCCAGGTAGCTCTCCACGAACTTCATTTCCCTTTTCAGCGTCACGAGGTCGTCGGCCTCCTTCAAAATATAGCGAAAATAATCCACGAGGTAGAGCGCGAAATCCTGAATGCACTCATAATTTTGAAGCTGGGCCAGACTATATATCATATTAAACGAATTCAAAAGCATGTGTGGGTTTACTTGTAAGCGAAGGTTGTCAAGCTGAGCCTGCACCATCTTGATGTCCTTTTCATAGGACACCTGCACCTCCTGCGCCATCTTGTTGAACGCGTTGCAGAGGTACTTCATCTCCATAGTCTCGCCTTCGTCAATTTCCGTAATTCGAAACTCCCGCTCCCCCTCACGTAACTTACGCATCGCCCGCTCCAGGATGCCAAGCGGTGTCAGCACGTCCTTCTTTATCATCCGCCAGAGCAGGATGCCCAATAAGACGAAGGATATTGACAAAAACAACAACAGCCAGTAGATGAGCGGAATCGAGCTCAGAAACCTCCCGCTCTCGACACGCAGGCATGCCTTCATTTCGGTATGGGCGGACTCCCACCCAACGACTTGCCAGGACATCTGCTTTTGCAAAAGCTTTTCCCATTCCTCCAGGTTTTCTCTCTCGGGAACGCCGTTCGTGTAGCGGTACAAAAGATTGCCATCCGTAAAATAAAATTCCTTCTCGCTGAAAAAATCCGCCTCGAACGTGGACTCCATGTTCGCCTTCACGTCCAAAAGCATCCCGATGTTGTAATTCGCACATTTATAATACCGATAATAATAGAGCTGCCCGGCAAATTCCCGAAAATGCCATCCTGAATGGTAAGGAAGCGGGAACGTGATATAAAGGTCCTCCTCAATCTCTTGCAACATTTCCTGACTGCGCAAGGAACCGCTTTGCTTCATGTGCAACTCGCCATCCTGCCTATCATAAATGTAGACCAGCCCGTCAAGCTCCTCTTCCGCCATGTAGACACTGGTTTCCACAAGTACCTCGTAACCGACCAAATCGTCCTTCGCCCCCGGTAATGTCAGGCTGCCGATGTTGTCCATGAACAACCCCTCCACGTTTTCGTCCAGTTCCGAGATGGCTTCGTCAATGCCGCCCATCCCGTTATTGATTTCCCGTTCGTACGCCCCATACAGTTCCCGCGAGGAACCCGACCACATCACGCCGGCCGCCACGATTCCCATGACGTTGAGCGGCAAAAACGTCGCGAGTACCACGAACAAAAGGCGAAACGACAAGCTCTGCCAGCCGCCACGCATGCCATATGGCAATATGTCCCGCCAACTCTTCCTCTTCTTCCCGTCCATTGGTTGCCCCCTCAATCACACATAACAACAAAGCCTTGGCTAAACCATTACAATCATTCCTGCCGCATTACCGGCAATCCGCACCGCCATGCCGGCATACCTGCAAGTCTGGCTAAATTCTTATGGTTATCATAACACACCCGAGTATGTCGCTTCAAGATAAAACCTGGTTTTTCCATTAATGCCATACATCCTATTGATGACGCAGATTAAATACTTTCACGGCCAAAATCCACAAAAAACTTTCATATTTTTTAGTCCAAGGTATAAAAATGCCATAGACGGCCAGCCTATGGCATATACATTAAAAAAACAAAAATCATCAAAGGAGCCATTATGAAATATTATAAAACAACATGCAAGTATGGATATTCAATCCTCGGAGGGCGTCCCCCGAAATTAGACACCGAAACAAATTACATCATCGCGAAACAATCAAAATTCTTTCCTTATTGTGTAATCATACAGCGGGCGGACGGCAAATCATTTTTCGGCGAAAATACTTGGATTGTCCCAGCCGACAGCATGTATTAATCCATTTCCAACTCGTTGATAACGTCGTTTAACGTTGACAAATTTTTATTCCGTTCCAGAAAATCACTATATAGATTTTGTGCATTTCTTAACAATTCATCATAATACATGATTCTGCACTGGTATGCTTCCAAAGCCTGCCTGGTTCTCTGGAATACATTTTCATTGTATTCCTTTCCATCTATGCGCTTTCCCAGAAGAACTATGATTTCAAATGGTTCTGTCTGTGATAATTTTGACATTATTTTTTCAGTGGCTGAAAAATACTTCTGTACCTGGGTCAGTATTTCCCGCGACTTTACGGTACGATCACCTTTTTTCAACTCAATAATCAAATGTTTGTTAGAGGCCTTCTTATAATGAATATCAAGCCTGGCATCCAATTCTTCCCTTGTCAGTTCCGCTTCCATGGCTTTAAATTGCGTTCTAAACGCTTGCTCCACTATCGGTGCCTCCGTCCCCCTGTCCCAAGATGGATCAAGCAACCACAAGTTCTTGCTCAGATGATCCTGTATGACCTTCTCGAGGCTACCGTCCGATACGACATCCTGCATTTTCTTTATGATCGCCAGTCTTTCTTGCACAATTTGGTAATACATCGTCGCTTCAATATTGTCCAACCGACCCGCGACCTCTATAAAGGCGGCAATATTTTCGGCGGATATTTGTTCTAACTGGCTTAACTCATTCTTCAATTTGAATGACTCAAATGCCAAAATACCATGCTTAAAAAGTTCTCGCTTTTCCTCCTTCTCGACGGTCAGCTGATTTATCTTCCCGAATAATTTTTTTGCGGATTTCCTATCATCGCCCTTTAACTCGCTGTACCAATCCTTCACAACGACGTATTCACAAGCTTCGGCGACACCGTTCGTACCTCTGACCTCTTCCCAGTCAGACCTGACTTTCGAAAGACTCCCTTTAATAAACTCTTTCAAGGCGACATACCGGTCATCATCTTCGAAAAAATCCTGTCTGCTGCTCGTCGTTATATCCATTTCATCATCTAAATCCAGAAAATCGGCAGACAGTTCCCCAAAAACATATTTTGAATAAAGTGCCGTTGTCCCAATTGAAGAAAATATGTCCTCCTTGGCCATCTTTCCACGAACCATGACTACGATACGATTTAACTTCTCATCGTCATCAAGTTCCTTGGGTTCGGAACAAGTAGCAATCCACCCCGTAACAGAATAGGTATCTCCATGGAGCACTATCGAGGACGGCAGTTCTTTCATGAGCTTAAGCTTGTCCTGCTTCGTCTGCCTTTTCAAGTCCTCCTTGAACCCGTCCGCGTCGTCTTCTGGCGGAAACACCCATACACATTGTGCCTTGGAAAGATAATTCCTATCCGATATGGTGACTTTCTCCCCGTTAATCGACACTTCAAACTTGTTCTTTGCACCAATAATCGAGAATCTACGAGCCAAACGTTGTCTCAAATACGTCGCCAATGCGGCAGTTCTTTTCTTCTTGAGCTTTCTCAAAATGATTTTCGTCCCGTCCCCAGTAAAATCCACATTTTCAATGGACAATTCCGTGGGATAGTATGTCTCATTCGTCTTGACGGCCTCTTCCAAGGACTCTATGTCGATTTTAAAAGCGTTCAACTCCCCTTCCTTTCGCGAATAAACCTCTACAATGCACGCGATGGAAAAAAGGGAAAGTTTTCCAATCCCCTTCCTTCCCATCACCGGCCTATGAAAAATTGATGACAAGCCACTCTCGGCACGCTTCTGATATCCAACCGCCAAATACTTGCCATTTATGTCTGATAAATTCATGCCAATGCCATTATCCGTGATGGAAATGACATCTTCCCCGATTTCAATCGCCACTTCCGTAGCATCTGCATCCCATGCGTTTGCCACCACCTCCGACAATACCGCAGACGTATTGCTGTAAAGATATAAGCCCAGATGTTTCAATACCTGCAAGTCTATGGACATTTGAAATTTGTGTTCGCTCATGACATTACCTCCCCATGCATGGAAACGTATTCAAAATAAAGCCGTATTGCCCGTCGAACCTGGGCGCGTACGGATGGAACGAGATTTTTATATGAAGGTTCTTCGCTTATTTTTTTCAAATACTGTTCGCCGTCCTCCATTCCAAATTCCAGAATCTTTTTCGCGCGCCCCACTCTTGAAAGCGTATCCCCCGCCACCCTCGGTGAAAGCTTTTTTTCATTTTTTAACCAATCAATAAAACGAAGATTTTGTAAATCTGTGTCTCCCTTGATATACCGCATCAAACAAGCCGCCACATAATTGGCCAGCTTAACCGGAACGGCATTGCCTATCATCTGTTCCGTCGAAGTGGAGTAATCATTCCAAACAAAGTCTAATGGAAACGTCTGTATAAGCGCCCTCTCCTGACACGACAAATTACGTATCCCGTCGGGATTTGCCCCATCCCCGTCATGTTTTTTATAATTTCCCGGTTTGGGACGGTTAATGCCCCGTATGGTGGGAGATGGTTCGTCAACCGAAAAGATTCCCCGCCTTTTGTATGAACGAGGATGCCGATAATAATATTCCACCGGCAACTCACACTTTTCC
>CATLEQ010000279.1 GCA_949915905.1 uncultured Lachnospiraceae bacterium
TTGGTTTACGTATTGCACAACCGGAGACTGCTCATAATACTCGTAAAATTCGCCGTTGCTGTCCGTCTGGTTAATCCACCAGGTAAACGCCGTACTCTTGCCGGCAAATTTGTCACCGCCGGTGCTACCGTCAACTTCACCATCATCGGCAGAATTTCCTTTTCCGCCGCAACCCGCGACCATGGTGATTGCCATCGCCGCCACAAGTCCAGCTGACAAGATTCGTTTTACTGCTTTGTTTTTCATAAACTTCCTCCTCGTATTAAACTATTTGCAATTTATAAAACAACATAACACAACTTTCAAAATCAGTATGGTAATTTCTTCATATTTGTTGTAAAATACCCATATATTTTTTGAGCGAGGAACATTATGCAAAATACATGGAAAGAAAACACAGAACTGTTTTACCACACTTGCCACATTCCCCTGGCAGTCTATGATGACCATCTGAAAATGGTTTGTTCGCACGGCCTTGTTGAAACGCCGTTGGAATGGATAGGAAAACTCAATCTGGAAGACGAAGTCCAAGCAATGAAAACATCGTATAAAAATATTGAAACCGCCCTCCAGGAGCATTACATGCTGATGAACAAAGACGGCCATTATTTGCTCGCCGGCCCCTTCCTGCACAAATCCAAAGATTTCTCCGTGGAAAAATTAATGCAAAAAAATCAGATTCCGGCCATTTATACAAAGGCATTTTATCGTTATTTTGCCTCCCTGCCCGACATTGCGGCGATGGACATTCCCTACTATTATCGGTTGTTGGAACGCTTGTTTGAGATTTCCGACGGATGTTTCTCGAACCCGGAGGCGGATCTGCTTCCTTTCACGCCGATTGACAAGACCTTGCTGGAATATATGGAGATTGAATTTACACATCATAATTACTACTATGAACAGCAGCGTATCAAGGCCATGCTACCGGATACTGAATTAATCACATCCTGGCAAAATTTAGACCAGCGGCTGTCCGTCGCCGGAACCATTGCCAACAATGACGAGCGCAACCTAAAAAATTTAATCATCTCCACCATCGCGATCATGGGACGTTCCGCCATCGAAAAGGGAATTGATGCGCATATTTCATTTACCATGATGGATTCTTATTTAAGGAGAATCGAGGACTGCCACAACATCTCCGACCTTGCAATCTTTCTGGCCGACTACACGCGAAAACTGCAAAACGTAATGAAGCTGTCCCGCAACGCCTCATATTCCCGCCTGGTCCGCGACGTGATAACCTATATCGACAGCCATCTCTCCGCCGCTATCACGCTCGAAGATGCCGCCAGGCATGTTCACCTGTCTCCCGGCTACCTTTCCATGCTGTTTAAAAAGGAAACCGGGATAACATTTTCCGCCTGCCTGACGCGAAAGCGAGTGGAAGAAGCACAGAAGATGCTCGATTATACGGATTTTAATTTGCAAAACATATCCGACACCTTGTGCTTCTCCAGCAAAAGCTACTTTTGTAAATGCTTTAAAAGACAGACCGGGATGACCCCCACACAATATAGGGAACGGAAAAAATAAAAAAGCACGATTGTGAAAATGTGATTTTTATTACATTTCACGGTTGTAAAAATGTGATTTTTGTTATACTATTATCATAAAAGCAAGTTTGTGATGTTTCAGGATTACGGGAGCACGTAGTACAACGTAATCCGTGGTATCATTGGTGTCAAAATACCTTTTGACCCCAACATCAAGTTGTGGCCGTGTGACAAGGCGCGTTCCCAAAATAGCCGTCAGGAGGTTTCTCAAATGTATCGTACCGCAATGGAAAAAATGAAACATTGGAAGGATAAGAAAATCCGTCTCCCCTTAATCCTCATGGGTGCCCGGCAGGTTGGCAAAACATGGCTCATGAAGGAGTTCGGCAGGCAATATTTTGAGGATGTCTGCTATGTCAACTTTGAAAATCCCGGTTCCATCACGGATGTATTTTCCGGCAGTATAGAACCGCATCGTATTATTGATTTTTTATCCGCTTACCATGGAAAAAAAATACAGCCAAAATCCACATTGATTATTTTTGACGAGGTACAAGAACTTCCCAGGGCACTTACCTCTCTCAAATACTTTGCGGAAGCCGCGCCGGAATATGCCATCTGTTGTGCCGGTTCATTGCTAGGTGTCACGCTCCACGAGGGCACGTCCTTCCCCGTGGGAAAAGTTGATTTCTTAACTTTGGAACCACTTTCCTTTTACGAGTTCCTTCTGGCCAATCACGAAGAACCTCTGCTGGACTGGACGAAAACATATGCTTCGCAACCCATGCCGGAACTATTTCAGGAAAAGTATATGGATTACTTAAAACAATACTTCATAATCGGCGGTATGCCTTCTGTCGTTAACACCTGGTTGGAAGAGCGGGATTACACTCTTGTGCGGGCGGAACAAGAACGACTCCTTACTTCCTATGAAAATGATTTTTCCAAACATACACCCGGAAGTATCGTTCCTAAAATCCATCATGTGTGGAACTCGATTCCCTCTCAACTTGCCAAGGAAAACAAAAAATTTGTCTACGGCCTGGCCAAGAAGGGTGCCAGAGCAAGAGAATATGAAGACGCACTGCTTTGGTTGAAAGACAGCGGCATCATCCGCAAAGTAGGCCTGGTAACCGGAGGCCGCCTGCCACTCAAATCCTACGAGGATTTAAAAGCATTTAAACTTTATTTGCTGGATGTCGGATTACTGTGCGCACTATGCGAAATCGACGCATCAGTAATCATCGAAAAGGATGCCATATTTAAAGAATTCATGGGAACTTTGACGGAACAATTCGTGTTACAAGAATTGCAATCCGCAGAAATTACCAAAACCATTTATTATTGGAGTGAAGGTGCCACCTCCGAGGTGGACTACCTGTTTTCCTACCGAAATAAAATCATTCCCGTGGAAGCCAAGGCCGGGCTGGTCGTCCACGCCCAAAGCCTGAAAGTATTTTGTCAAAAGTATCATCCAGAAATGGCAATCAGGACTTCCTTGAAGCCATTCCGGATTGACGCACATTTGATAAACCTGCCTTTATATCAAATTTGGAATATCAAGGAGATTTTAAGCAAGTGCCTAAAAGAACTTTCTTAAAAAAGGAACAAGAGTCCGGATTGCCGGACTCTTGCGCCGAAGCGGGGCGACTCTTTTTTTACTCCATCGTGAACCCGACAAAATCCACCGCGCCCTCGCCCGTATAGGTGAAGTAGAGTGCTTGTTCTCCCACCTCTGGCGAAAATTCCGCCTGGAATTCCTGCCACTCGTCCGTCGGCGCGATGGCGATTTTGGCCACGCACGCCCCATCTTTTTGCATGCGCACCTCCATCACGCCTTTCCCGTCATTCCCCGTACCCGCGTGGTTTCTCACCTTAACGGAAATTTTGTGCTCCCCGTCAAATGCAAAATATTTGAATCCCGCCCACGCGCCGCCTTGCATGTTGGCTATGTACTGGTTGCCGTCGCACTCCCTGTCCTCGCCGTCCTGGGTAAAATAGGGGTGCGTTCCCGCCTCCTCGTTCTCCTGCCCATATTTGAACGTCCCGTTTTTCGCGGAAAGGTTGCAGGCAATCCGCGCCTCGTAAGTTCCGCTTCCCGGCAGCGCGCCCTGATTTAAGCCGCAACTCGTCACCTCGACCTGCGGGATGCGCCCGTCCGCCAGAATTTCCACCTTTTCGGCAATGCCCTGGCGGGAGAACACCGTCTGGTTCGTCTGCCGATGACCAAAAATGTACCACGTCCCGTTTATTTCCACCAGGCCGCCATGATTGTTCCCGGTATAATTGACCGCCGCCCCGTCGGGAACGAGACCCACGTCTCCATTGCTCACGATCACGCCGCCATACACGTAATCCCCGTCCGGCGTATCACATGTCGCATAACAAAGGTCATGGCTTTTGACCGAGGAATACACCATATAATATGTGTTGCCAATCTTGCGCGGACTGCTCGCCTCGTAGAAGCCATGCCCCGCGAAGCTGGTTCCTTCCGCCGCGGATTCACAAGGGGCCACCAGCTTCGGCTCCGTTTTCACGGTCAGCATGTCATCGTCCAGCTTCACGCAATAGCTTCCGTCAATCAAAAGCATTTCCCCCATCTTGTCACGCATCGGCCCCGGATTCGGGGAAAAACCGGTATAGAGATAACACGTCCCGTCCGTGTCCTTCAATACGCCCGGGTCAAAATTGAACACGTTTTTCCTCGTCTTGCTCATTCCATACAAGGAGCCGTCCTCGTGTTTCACATGCCCGTAAAATTCGTACTTGCCCGCCGGGGTGTCACACACCGCCACGCACACCGCCGGCATCCGATGCAGGCAATAGTAAAGGTAATACCGCCCGTCCGCCCCCTGCTGCACGTCCGGTGCGAACAGATGCTGGCTCCCGTCCACGTTCAGCGGATCCTGCGTCGCCTTGTAAATGACGCCCTCGTACCGCCACGCCCCCAAATCGTCCACCGGCGCCGACCAGCCGACGTAGTCGTTCATACAGTACTCCATCCCGCCAAACCGGTCATGGCTGCCAAACACGTACACGCGGTCGCCAAACACGTACGGCTCCCCGTCCGGCACATATTCATAACTTGGTAAATAAGGGTTGAATGCTAATGTTTTCATAAAATGATGCTCCTTTCGCTCTTGATATACCAAGCATAACAGAACCACTTTATAATTTACACTGATAATTTTTATCATTCCGTATTGAATACAAACACTATGTATGATATTCTTACATGGAGAAGAAAACTTGCATGCACCATTTTCATGTTCATCGCCCATATGGGCCGCAACACGTTTCATTCCCCAAATGGCCATGAAAATAACAAACTTATTATACAAGGAGGTTCCCCATGAACAAAAAAAGCCTGCAATACCGCCGCGTTGACAAGTGCATCCTCAACGCGTTCATCAAAATTTCGCCGCAAATTCCATTTGAAAAAATGACGGTACAAGACATCTTGGACGAGGCACTCGTAAGCCGCTACACCTTCTACGCCCATTTCCACGACAAGTACGAGGTGGCGGAGCGGATTCAGGACGAGCTCTATAAACAGTTTCTACTCTTGACGGAAAAGCGAATTCCCTCCATCGAGTCCCAGGCCTTGGCCTCCCCGCGCCACCATTCCGTCATCAACAAGGAAATCGTCTCCTTTTTTCAGAAAAACGAGGCGGAAATGCGGGCAATCCAGAACATTCACACCGAAACGATTGATTTTACCAAAAAAATAAAAGACACCCTGGCCGCGCGCTACGTCGCGTCAAACGAAGCGCGCCCGACACTTACGTTGGAATCGCTCGTCTACGG
>CATLEQ010000280.1 GCA_949915905.1 uncultured Lachnospiraceae bacterium
CCACATCCAACATCGTCACCTGGATTTCCCACGGATTTTGGTGGCGCACCCGGCAAACGAGACAAAACAGAACCGCCATCACCAAAACCAATACTGTATGCAAACCTCTTTTCCCATACGCCACTCTTTCCTCGCCTTGCGCCTCTGTCTCGCCCTGTGCCGTTGCCTTGCCCCATGCCGCCCCGCCCTGCACCTCTGCCTTGCGTCGAACCGAAAACCACCAAATCGCCCCGAACAACACGGCATAATACACCACGATTGCCGCCATGGCCGGTCTTCCCAGAACCAACCTGCCAAAAGGCAGTTCCATCGTAAACTCACAGAGTCGCTCATACAGCCAGAGAATTCCCTTGCAACACAAAAGCACCATCCTCCCGCCGTCCGTCCAGACGATGCAAATCAACGAGCCCAAAATCCCCGCTCCCAGAACCGCCGACATCAATGGAACAACCAGCAGATTCAAAAACACGCACCAGGACGGGATTTCAAAATAAAAATACAACTGCACCGGCAACAACAATATCTGCACCGCGGCACTTGCGCAGACCGCTTGCGGCAGCAAAGTTTGTTCCTTTAAGACCGGTATCCCTAACGCGATGGCAAGTATCGCTCCAAACGACAA
The DNA here is from genome assembly GCA_949915905.1 of uncultured Lachnospiraceae bacterium. Classification (GTDB taxonomy): domain Bacteria; phylum Bacillota; class Clostridia; order Lachnospirales; family Lachnospiraceae; genus Schaedlerella. The sequence continues at coordinate 623 of CATLEQ010000280.1, forward strand.
CAGGAAACCGGCATCCATTACATAAAGCGGGCACCAGGCCACAATGACGATTGCCGCCAGCGCGGCCGCGGTACAAATGTCATACTCTCTTCCCGCAATATCCGCTCCCACACAAACCGCAAACATAATTAACGCCCGCAAGCTGGAAACACCGCACCCCGTCATCAATGTGTAGCACCCCAAAAACAAGATACCGATTCCCCCGGCCACATAAAAAGGCATTCCCAACTTTCGAAGTATTTTATAAAGTCCCATCCCGATAAACGTCATGTGCAAGCCCGAAATGGCCAGTATGTGTCCGATTCCGCTTTTTTGGTACAATTCCCTGACGCCCTCGTCCAATCCGTTTTTGTCCCCCAGCAAAATGGCACTCATGCTATTTCCGTAATACTCTCCCATGGAATCCGTCAAAAGCTGTTTCCACGCCATGCGAAACCGTGTCAATTTCTCGCGCAGCATAAATACCTGCGACTTTCGCACTTCCACCTCCTCGGCCCAAATCATGGCGCAGATGTCCTGCTTCTGGTAATAAAATTTCTGGTTAAAACAGCCGGGATTGGTTGGTTCTTCAAAAAAAGAGACCTCTCCCTTGACTTGTATGATATTTCCGACTTGTATGGCATTTTCCTCTTCCGGATGATTCTGTCTGACATAGACAAGAATTCCTGATGTTTCCATGAAACCCGAATGTTTCAAATCATCGATTTGTCCTTGGACCTCTCCCGGCCCTTCTGACTGACTTTCTTCCTGCGTCCCGCCGTCATACGGCAGAACCTGATTCTTCCTCACATAATAAACAGCATAACCATTTTTTTCTTCCCGCCGGTACACTTGTCCGCAAAGTGTGACCTCTTCCCCGTCGCCAAGCCTTTGCTCCATCGCGGAGGGCGAAAGGCCTTTTGCCGCCTTAAGCCCCCCGACAAGAAGCAATTGTACCGCCAGGAAGAAAACCGCCGCCATGCACAACGGTCTTCCTCTCAATTTATTCCTCCTCACTTTTTATCCACGACCCGTCCCATCCAAGCGGCTGGGACAAATCGACCGTCTCCATATACTTTACACTTTTCTCCCCGTTCACCGTGATTTGTATCTTCTCAACCGACGTATTGGCAATGATAGAATTCACGATGGAATAAATCACCGCCTCCGGCTTCACCTCGTCAACACTGTCAAGGAACTCCCTGTCAAAATTCACATAACAAATGTCATCCTTTACCGTCACGCTCAAAAGCGTCGCCGCCGGATTGATCGTCGCATAGGCACCGCTTTCCTTTCCCGGTCCGTTCATCAATTTTTCCACGGTTAACTTTTCACGGGAAATGTTACTATTATATCTCACCTTGACGTTTTGCGCCACCAACATTTCTCCGGTTTCATCCGTAAAATACAAGGTCAGTGTCGTCTCCTCGTAAGAACTTAACATGCCTCCATAATTTTGCACGAAATCATTTTCATTCATGACCCCGATCTTATGTCCTTCGGCATCCGTCAGGCCTTCACTCTCCACGGTAAATTCAACCCCGCTGATTTCCGGCACCTGCAAAAGGGATTGCACCACTGCCGCGCGAACGAGTTTCTCCTCCAACGGCGGGAGGTCAAGATACGCCTTGTCAAAGTCCACCGTGGCCACCGCATAATTGATAAAACACTCCTTGACCGTCACGCTTTCCGGAATCGGCGGAGTATAATGCACGTCCTCTGACGGTGCACAAAGTATTGCAAGGATTGCCTCCGCTTTCTCATACGCCTCTCCGGACACTGGCTCATAACTTACCCGGACGAGTCCCGTTCGTTCCCCGTTCAGGCAATAAACGTAGTCGTCCCCCGGCCTTACGTCCATCCGGCTCGCACAAGCCGTAAGCAAAAGGCACACACAAAACATCATGCCAAACACCTGCAAAAAGCCGTGCTTTTTTGCTTTGTTTGCCGTACCCTTTATCACCATCTGACACATTCACCGCCCTTCTTCCCCATTCTTGTTTTCCCCAAGTCGTTACTTTTCACTGGAGGACACCCAAACAGCTATGAAACCGTCTCCCGGCTGATGTATAATAGCGGTACCCGGACGGTAAACGTCGTTCCCTCGCCCGCCTCACTATACACCTTGATCGACCCCCTGTGCATCAACACCGCGCTTCTGGCAATGGCCAGCCCCAACCCGGTACCGCCGACCTCACGGGAATGCGACTTGTCCACCCGATAAAACCGTTCAAAAACATGCTCCTGATCCTCTTCGGGAATCCCGATTCCCGAATCCGCCACCTTGATATAAAAGAACCTATGATCCGCATTGAGCGACACGTGCACCCAGCCATTTTCCTTATTATACTTGATGGCATTCTCCACGAGGTTGGAAATCGTCAACGTCATTTTTACCTCGTCAATTTCCGCCATCACGGGCCGGAAACTTTCCAGCACGACTTCCACGTTCTTTTTCTCGGCAATCGGCCGCAGACGCTTCAAAATCAATTCCAAAAGAGCATTGACGTTCGTCTGCTTGATATTTAAATTCTGCGCCGTCTTATCCATTTTTACCAATGTGAGCAAATCATTGATAATGTCATTTTCCCGGTCAATCTCCTTGCCAATGTCCTGCATGAACTCTTCATATAGCTCCACGGGCACGTTTTCCTGAAACACCAAAGAATCTGCCAGCACTTTCATGGAGGCAAGCGGGGTTTTCAACTCGTGGGATACATTGGACACAAACTCCTCCCGCGACGCGTCAATCTGACGAAGCCTTGAAAACAACTTATTAAATGCATCGGAAATCTGCTTGGTCTCCGCATACGTATCCTCATGCAGTCCGTCCCATCCATACCCTTCCGTCGTGTTTTCCAACTCCCGCGTGATTCGCTTTAGCGGCCGCACGATTTGAGCCGACAAAAAGATCGCCAGTCCCGTCACGAGGATATAAACCACGAGCAGAATCGAGCTGCCTTTCGTATGGAAAATACGCAGGCTGTCCTCAATCGTGTCCGTGGACACGCTGGCCAGCATCACGCCGACGATTCGATCCGTCCCGCTCTCCATAATAGGCGACGTCACCTCGATATAATGGTTTTTTTTGTCATAGTAACTCGTACTCTGCCCGCGCATGCACAAAATGACGCTTTCCGCCACGTTTGTCTTTCCTTCTTCTAATGCATATGTATCCTTTATCACCGTCAAATCCTGGTTGACGATCATAACACGTCCGCTATAAATGTTCGTCAGCTGCGTAAGGCTGGAATTAATCACTTCGGAGGAATTATCCGCCAGATAATCATAGCTATATAGCTGATCACAAAGAATCATACATTGATTTTGGATTTCCGCGGTGCGCAGGGAAACCGCCCTGGACTCGTAAGCCTGGATAATGCCAATATACACTACCGTCCCGGACAGTGCCCCCACTAACATGAGCAGAACCATAATATTAATCCGCAGATTTTTGAACAGTTCATTTTTAATAAAAGAAAATATCTTAACCCTGGAAATAATAACCCACTCCCCACTTCGTAATCACATACTTCGGCTCGCTTGGATTCTTCTCAATCTTCTCCCGCAGCCGTCTGATATGTACGTCCACCGTCCTCGCGTCACCCGGATAATCGTATCCCCATACCAGGTTCAGCAGATTCTCCCTGCTATACACCTTGTTCGGATTCGTGGCAAGAAGCTCCAACACGTCAAATTCTTTCGCGGTCAGATTGATTTCCCGCTCCCCGATGAAAATGCGCCTGCTCTCACAATCTATCTGCATGTTTCCCTTCACCAGCATCCTGCCCGCACGGCTTTCTTCCTTCTTCATCGTCCGACGCATGATGGCCTTGATGCGTGCCTTCACCTCTAAAATATTAAACGGCTTCGTGATATAATCATCCGCCCCATACTCCAATCCAAGAATCTTGTCCATGTCATCGTTTTTCGCCGTCAGCATCACCACCGGCATGTCTGAAAATTCCCGAATCTGCTGGCATACCTCGAACCCGTCTATCTTTGGCAGCATCACGTCCAAAAGGACAAGGTCGTACTCCTGATTTCTGGCGTATTCCAAGGCCTCTTCGCCGTCATACGCACAGTCCACCTCCATGTCGTCCTGCTCTAAGCTAAAACGGATTCCCTTCACAATTAATTTTTCATCATCCACTACCAGAATTCTCTTCTTGCTCATGCTCCCCTGTCCCGACTCCCTTTTTATTCTTTCATTTTCAATGATAGCCGCGCCCATGGCTTCGAATTCCCGTTCATGGTCACCTCGCCATACATGCGCGCCCGCCGTGCCTTACGTCACACCGTGATTTTATCTTTGATTTTGTCAAACACGCCGCTTTTGATGCCCTCGACGTTCATCAAATCCTCGATGCCTTGAAACATCCCGTTTGCCTGGCGGTATGACACGATGCTCTGTGCCTTGGCATCCCCGATGCCGGGCAATGTCTTTAGTTCTTCTACCGTGGCCGAATTGATATTTACCTTTGCGGATGCCGTATCCGCCCCGCTTTCCGCTGCCAGGCTTCCGCCAGGGGTGCTTCCCAAACCGGACTCAAGACCTTGTTCGGCCTCTTCCTTGTCAGGCACGTAAATTTGCACCCCGTCCTCCACCTTCTGTGCCTGGTTGACATACTCCGCGGCCGCGCCGGTACTTAAGCCGCCTGCCGCCTCGATGGCCTCGTAAACCCGCGCGTCCGG
>CATLEQ010000281.1 GCA_949915905.1 uncultured Lachnospiraceae bacterium
GATGAAAACGCGACCATGCGAGCCATGAAACGGTATTTTGACATGCCGTCGGGGAGGAAGGCACAGTCCGTGATTTCCTTCTCTTCAGCGTATAAATATTCCGGCATCGTGTTTGACGGCGAGACATACGTGCTAGGGGCACCGGAATTTGTCTTACGTAAGGATTATGAAATCTATCGGGAGCAGATAGAGGGTTATGGACAAGACGGCTATCGCGTGCTGGTATTTGGCAGGTACGAGGGGAAAATCGAAAAAGGACGCCTGAAAGAGCGCGTGGAGCCGATGGGCTTGATTTTTCTCTCCAATTCTATACGGAGTCAGGCGCGGGAGACGTTCCAGTATTTTGCCGAGCAGGGCGTGGAAATCAAAGTCATATCCGGGGACAATCCGGTGACGGTTTCTAAGACGGCGTTGCGGGCGGGGATAGCAGGAGCGGAGCGTTATGTGGACGTTTCTACGTTTTCTACTCCCGGGGAATTTCAGGAAGCCGCAGAAAAATATACGGTATTCGGACGTGTGACACCGGAACAGAAGCGGGATTTGGTACGTTTTTTGCAGGAGGCAAAGCATACGGTGGCCATGACCGGCGACGGGGTCAATGATATTTTGGCCTTGAAGGAGGCCGATTGTTCCGTGGCCATGGCATCAGGCAGTGACGCGGCCGCCCAGGTGTCGCAGCTGGTATTGCTGGAGTCGGATTTCGCCTGCATGCCGTCCGTGGTCATGGAAGGACGGCGGGTGGTAAATAATATTGAACGTTCGGCCAGCCTTTTCCTTGTAAAAAACCTTTTCTCGTTTTTGATGGCTTTGTTTGCCCTTTGTTTTCGAATCAGTTATCCTTTGGAGCCGTCCCAGGTATCTTTAATCAGTATGTTTACCATCGGGATTCCGGCCTTTTTGCTTGCGTTGCAGCCAAATAAAAACAGAATCAGCGGTAATTTCCTTGCCAATGTGTTAATCAAGGCATTGCCGGCCGGAGTGACGGATTTTCTCGTGGTAGGGGCACTTGTCGTGTTCGGCCAAGTGTTTGAAGTGGACGCGGCGGACATTTCCACGGCATGCACCATGTTGCTGGCCATTGTGGGATTCATGATCCTTTATAATATCAGCAAGCCGATGAATGTGCGAAGATGGTGTATCTGGGGCGGATGCCTGGCGGGATTGCTTTGCGGCGGCATATACTTTGGAAATTTGTTTGGCATCGGTGGAATGTCGCCAAAATGTATCATGCTGTTCGTGGTGTTCGCCATCGTGACGGAACCGGTGCTTCGCTATGGTACGAGAATCGTGGAGTGGATTGGTGAAAGGTTAAGGAGGAAAAATGTTATAAAGAATAATTAAGAGCGTTTTGGCTATTATTAAAGTAAAGGAGGAATCACGATGGGATATGAAAAGTGGGAGGATCCGGCCGTCATTGGCGAGAACGTGCTGGATGCGCATGCGACATTTTCGGAGGAGGGCACGATTAGCCTGAATGGTGACTGGCAGTTTTTGTGTGCGCCTTCACCGGAACAAGTGCCGGAGGATTTTTATAAGGAGCAGTACGACGTATCGGGTTGGGAAAAAATTTCAGTGCCGGGGTGCTGGGAGACGAAGGGATACGGCGCGCCCTGGTATTTTGGGGCGGGATTTCCCTCGGCCGTAAACACGGCGAAAAAGAGGATTCCGTCAATCGACCATGAGAAGAACTACACGGGTGCGTATCGCCGTAGTTTTTTCGTGTCGGAGGACTGGCAGGAAAAGCAGGTGGTCTTACGGTTTGGCTCCGTAAAGTCGGCTTTTTATTGTTGGGTAAACGGAATGTACGCGGGGATGGGCAAGGGTTCCATGTTGCCGGTTGAATTTGACGTCACGAGGCTGGTTCATCCCGGTGAGAATACCATCAGTGTGAAAGTCTACCAGTTTTCGGATGCCACGTATCTGGAGGATCAGGACATGTGGTTTTTATCCGGCATTTATCGGGACGTGGTATTATATGCCAGGCCGAAGGCGCATATCGCGGACGTTTATGCGAGAAGCGAGCTGGACGGCGAGTACAGGGACGCAAAGCTGTACGTGGAGGTAAGGACGGAAGACGAGGCGGAGGGCGATTCCCCTCGTGGTGCGAGCGTTACGCTGGAGCTTTTATGGCAGGGGAATGTGGAAGCACAGATGACGCAGGCGGTGGAAAAGGATGTCGTCTCCTTTGTTTTGGATTGTAAGAAGGTTCACCTATGGACGGCGGAAACCCCGAACCTGTACCAGATTCGGGTGACGCTTGATGCGGCGGATGGAAAAGTACAGACCCGGACGGTGGACTTTGGATTCCGGCAAATTGAGATTAATAGAGAAAGAGCGCAGCTTTTGTTAAATGGCATGCCGTTAAAGCTTCGCGGCATCAATTACCATGCCTTTACGCCGGACAATGGCTATTATGTGCCGAGGGAAGTGTACGAGCGTGACTTGCAGACGATGAAGCGGTTCAATATCAATGCCATCCGCACCAGCCATTATCCGCAGGACGACTATTTTTACGAGCTTTGCAATCAATATGGCATCTATGTGATGGACGAGTGCAACGTGGAAAGTCATGGCGTTCGTGACAAGGACGTGCCGGGTGACAATCCGGTCTGGAATGATCATGTGGTGGATCGGATGGAACGCATGGTGCTTCGGGATCGCAACCATCCTTGCGTGGTCATCTGGAGCCTGGGCAACGAATCGAGCATCGGCATGAATCATTATTGCATGAAGGAGGCGGCACTTGCATTAGATCCTACCCGCCCGATCCACTATGAGGGCGGCAGTGACTTGAAGGTCTCCGATTTTCTGTGTGACGGCTACTCCGCCCCGGAGCGCGAGCAGATGTTCGCCGATGGGAAGGACGTGGAGAAAAAACCGGGCGTATTGCAAACGCTTTTGCCATTAAACATGTCACTGGATTCGATTAAATTTGAGGATTACAAGCACCATCCGATCGTGGCGACGGAGTATGGTTACTGCATGGGAAATAGCGGCACCGACGTGGAAAAGCACATGGAGATTTTTGAAAACTCCGACCGGTGGTGCGGCGGCTTTATCTGGGATTTTAAGGACAAATCCCTCACGAAGGAGGTTTCTGGCGGACAGCCCATCCAGACGTATGGCGGCGACTGGGGCGTGAGAGATCAGAAGGGAAATATTTGCTGTGATGGCGCGACTGATTGGAACGGGAAGACGCATGAAGGTTTCTACGAAATCCATAAAGCATTTCAGCCCGTGGTTTGCGTGTGGAAGGAAAATCGACAAGTGGAAATCACAAACCGCCACAGCTTTACGGATGCGGGACAGTATTGCTGTAGATGGGAACTTGCCAAAAACGGGAAGATGGTAGAACGCGGGGAATTGGAGGTTTCGATAAGACCCAGAAGCAAGGCCGTCGTGGAAATTCCTTATGAAAACACCTTGCAGGAGCCGGGAATTTATGCGTTAAAATTGGAGTTTTCTTTAAAAGAGGACAAGGCATGGGCACAAGCAGGACATGTGGTGGCCTACGAACAGTGGATTTTAAAGGAAACGAAAGTGACCGGGCGAAAGGGAGAGGTTACGGTAGAGGAGAAGGGCGACAATATCTGCTTGTGTACGAAATCCGTAGTCTATACGATTTCGAAAAAGACCGGAAACGTGGAGCAGATTGAGGCGGAGGGTAAAGAGTTGTTAAAGACACCGTTGCGTCCGACCTTTTTCCGGGCGATAACGGACGCGGATGCCGGATTCATGGGACTTGCCATGGGAAAGACGGCAAAGACCGGATTCTGGGGCGACTTAAGCTTAGACGGAGTCGGCAGGCCAAAGGCGATAGAAGTAGGGGAAGACGGCGTGACGGTGATTCATGAGTGGAAGAAAACCCGCTATGGGCGTTCGTACAAGGTAACGGCGAATGGCGGGCTGGCCGTGTCATGCGTTCTAAAAACCGGTAAGAAAAACGTGCCGGTGCGTCTGGGCATGCAGGTGGAGCTCGACAAGGGATATGATACGTTTACGTGGTTTGGAAAGGGTCCGCATGACACCTATTGGGGAAGGGAATATAGTGGGACGGTGGATGTCCATCAGAAAAAGGTACAAGACCAGGACGAGCACGTCCGTCCTCAGGAGCATGGTAACAAGCAGGGCGTGCGCTGGCTGATGCTGACCGATTCGGAGGGAAAAGGAATCCGGGTGGATTGCATGAACCGGCCGATTGCGGCGTCCGCGTGGCCGTATACACTAAAACAATTGCAAAATGCGACTCATGTGCATGAATTACCGGATTATGAGATGACGACGTTAAACATTGACGGAATCCAGAATGGACTGGGCGATTGTTTCGTACCTTGCCCGGGAAGGTACAAATTGCAGCCGGAGAGCAAGTACCAGTATGGGTTTGTCATTTCCGTGGTTTAGCAAGAGCTGACGGAAAGTGGAGCGTACGCCCCGATTTTAACAAAACAGAAACAAAAGTGAAACATTGCTAAAACAAAGGTGCGGTATCCTTTACCCGTAATGAAATACAACCGTTTGTGAAGAAAGGTAGGATACGATTATGAAAAAGAGTACGTTTGTGGCAATGATTTTAGGAGTCGTCGGGGGAGTTTTATTTGCGCTTGGCATGTGCATGGCGTTGATTCCGGAATGGAACGCGTTTCGTCCCGGTGTTGTCATGGGAGTGGCCGGCGCGGTCGTCTTGCTTGCCATGGTATTGATTTGGCGTAAGATGGAACACAAGGCTCCCATAAAGCTGTCGGGAAAGACGATAGGGGCGACCCTGATTGGCATTGTTGGTGCACTTTTGTTGGGTGTCGGCATGTGCCTGACCATGGTCTGGAGCCACATGGTGGTCGGCATCATCGTGGGAGTCGCGGGAATCGTGGTCTTGTTATGCCTGATTCCATTTGTCAGGGGATTACAGTAAAAAAGTGGAGGCTGTGCGGCATATACCTTTCTGCCCCGTGTGCACAAAAAACAATGCCGCACAGTTTTTTTGGTGCGTCAGATGAAAAAGAATTCAATCAAACAAATTTTGAAAAAAATATTTTGCCTGTCTCCGGCCCTTACGCTATTGGTCACGATTCCGTCCTTTTTGCTCGTGATCTATGTATTTGCAAATGGAATGGAGGAACAGGCGATAGCATACGTCGCCTATGCCTTGTCGGCGTATGCCCTGGTGGTTGCCATAACCGGGGCAAAAGGCGTGATACATTGGCTTCGTGAAGGGATTATGAACATGTCCCTTGTAAAACGGGTTTTGAAAATTCCGCTGGTGGAG
>CATLEQ010000282.1 GCA_949915905.1 uncultured Lachnospiraceae bacterium
CAGCAGGAAAATCTTGGCAAACGTCCCCAGCAGGCAACAGACAAACACCGCTTTTACCCACTATTTTAAACCAAATTAACGTTTTCGCTATTTACTCATAATGAGAGGTTTAACGCCCGAGCGTTATTGAGCGCCAGCACGTCCGCCGCCGAATATCTATGGCTTTTCTTTCGCGAAATCATCTCGCTAGTACGTTTGAATATCCCCGCATAACTACCTTGTGGCACGTTCTTCAACTCATTCGTGCTACACGGCGCGTGTCCCCATGCCGCATACAAAGATGTCTGAAACGTTTCCAAGAGCCAATGATTGATTCCATCCATATAAGATTCCACGATATCGTTCACCTTTTCGGTGTTCGCTGCCAATATATAACAATGCCCTCCTCCCGCATAAATAATGTTCGCCCTTGACAAATGCAGGCATGAAAGCAGGCCGTCCATGACGTGCTCCATCATGATTTCCAAATAGAACGAACGGGCGCGCAAGGTTTTTAAAGCGTTTTTGCTCGTAATTGTATAGATAAAGTCTTGAATACCGGATAAATCTATGGAATAAAGACGAAAGGCCTCCTTTTCATAAAAAGATGCACTTTCGCTAAATAACGCCGTTCGGTAATCCGTAACCGCATGTTCCTCCAAATATTGCAAAATACAGCTACCGACCGCCGCCGTCAGTTTCAGATGGTCAAAAAGTGAAACGTCCGCCATCTCACCCTTGGCCGTGGAAGACGGAACATACGTGAAATTTGCCTCCAGAACTTCCAGCAGGGAATTAATATATTCCTGCGTCCATTCCAGCCCGCGCAAATTGTCCAGCAAATGTTCCTTGACCTTTGTGTAGAATTGCTCGTCAAATTTCTTTTTTTCCGCTATGGGATAATTAATATTCCCTTGTACGTCCAACATCCTTGGTTCATAATACATTTCCTGATGATTCTGATTCAAGATATTGAACACACTTTGCAAAGGCATTGATATCTCGAACCCGACATCGCCGCCGTCCCTCTTTCTCCTATCCGCCGCCGACGCGATGTTGTCCGCGATATACACGACATACGCCAATGAATCATCAGCCAAAGCCGCGCCCTTTACCGCGTTTGCATGATGGTACCTGATACCGTCCAACACATCACATTCCTCAATTCCCACCTCGTCCTTAAGGAAGTCATAGCCGCTCTGGCTATGATTTCTTTTGTCCCCGCCCTGTCTGTAAATCACCTTGCCAACGTCATGTAGCAGACAGCTAAATACAAGCTTTACTTCTCTGTCATTCATGCCTCTTCTCCCGTACCTTCATTTGCAGTGCCCCCATTCCAATGGCGGTCTTGATTCCTATACCAGAATATTCCCCGAATCTAGCCAGAAGTCTGGCATATTTCGCCATCGTGGACGCCCCCGTCGTCTTGATGCACAATTCTCCTTTAAATGCCGGAACCTTCACCCCTTCCAATGGGAAAAAGGTACTTTTCAACCTATACTGGACAATCGTGCTGTTGTTTACAAGCTGCTCCAACGTCTCCTCGTCATACATGTCCATGTCGTCCGACGCGGCACCGTACTTGTTCATCAGGCTTTTATAAATCAACCTCACATCTGGTATGATAACATATTTTCCAGCACTTTTAAAGGCCGTGGGCGTTAGAAATTCCAAATTCAGGTATCTGTCGAATTCATCCGCATAAAATTCGTCCAACAGTTCCTTTTGGCTTATCGTCTCCAGTTCCTTTTTCTCAATATTTACATGAATCTCTTTTTTCTCAATGTCAAATTCTCGAAACGCCTTGTCCATAAGCGGCAAAATGATTTCCTGGTATGCTTCCCGCGTGAGCGTGTTGACGACCCACGTTTTTTTGTCGTACCCCGCCACATACTGACTATAGGGCTTCAATCCCGACTCATGTAGCTTTTCCGCATATAGACCGTCCAATTGCTCCATCAGTACGCCCTGCATGTTGGAAGACTGGTAGAATCCAAAATCTGCTTTATCCACCTTAAGCTCCATCTTCAACCTTGCCAGCATCCTTACACCTCCCCGTCATCCTCGAAGTCATCCACGCTCTCCGACTCCATAATGGCGAACGCGATGTTGGTGGCGTGGTCGGCCACGCGCTCCAGGCCGGAAAGCGCGTCCGAATACAGCATGCCCGCCTCCGGGGTGCACTTTTCCTTGGACAATCTCTTCACGTGCGAGCGCTGCAGCTTCTTCTCGTACTCGTCCACGGCGTCCTCCAGCTCGACGATTTCCCGCATGTGCTCGAGATTTTGATTGGAAAACATGTCCAGCGCGTACTCCAGCACCTTAAGAACCATTTCCGTCATTTCCTGCAACTGCCTGACCGCCTTCTCGCTGAACGAAATCTTCTTGTTAATCCGCTCCATCGCCGAATCGGCAAAATTTTCCGCGTGGTCGCCGATTCGCTCGATGTCGTTTACCACGTGGAACAGCCCGCCAAGCATCTTGGCATCGGCCATCGGAAGATCCATCTCGTTGATTTTCACCAAATAATTCGTGATTTCCTGGTTCATATAGTCAATGTAGGCTTCCTGCCGGTATACTTCCTGCGCCTTTTCCTCGTCCTTCTGCGCAAGCGCGTCCATGCTCAGACGCAAATTATTTAAAGCCACCTCGCCCATGTGCTGCAGCTCGTGAATGGCATCTACAACGGCCGTCGTCGAACTCAGCATCGTGCCTTTCCCGATATATTTCAGTTCAAATGCATCACTCGGCCTTGCATCCTCCCCTGGAATGATCAGGTACGTTGCCTTCACGATCCATCCCATGAACGGGAACAAAACAATCACTTCGAATATTTTAATCAAAGAATTGGCGTTCGCCACCGCCCGGCTCACGTCCCCTCCGGAAAATGAAAGCAGCGTGTCCGCAATCGGACACATCGCGAACATTAAGATAATATAGACAATCGTGGAACCGATCACATTGAACAACGCATGAATGGATGCCGCCCGTTTTGCATCCTTTCTTCCACTCAGGCTGACCGCCAGCGCCGAGACGCAAGAGCCGATGTTGCAGCCCAAAATCAGGAAAAAACACAATTCGTATTGAATCAAACCTTGTCCCGCCATCAACATGAGGATTCCTACCGCGGCAGAAGAACTCTGCAAAACCGCCGTCACGCAAAAGCCGACAAAGACCGCCAGCAAATTTCCCTCAAGCATCTGAACGGCATGAACGAACTCAGCGGATTCTTTTAACATCGCCATGGCATTCGACATCGTGGAAAGTCCCATGAATAGAATTCCGAAGCCCAGAATGACGACTCCCAGCTTCTTGACCGACTTCTTGTTGAAAAACATATACATCACGACGCCGATAATGACAAATAAGGGCGCAATATCAGACAGATTAAACGCGATCAATTGTCCCGTCACCGTCGTACCGATATTTGCCCCCATAATCACGCCGGTAGCCTGATACAAGTCCATCAAGCCAGAATTTACAAAGCTTACCACCATCACCGTCGTAGCGTTTGACGACTGAATGATGCCGGTAAAAATAATGCCGACCATCGTTCCGATAAAACGATTCTTCGTGAAAAACTCCAAGACCGAACGCATCCGGTCACCCGCCATCTGCTCCAGCCCGTCGCTCATCAGCTTCATGCCAAACAAAAACAGTCCCAACCCGCCAAACAACAAAAATACTGTAGTCATCTCCATCGTTTCGTACCTTTCTTTACGCCAAAATAATTCCTGCCGTACAAAATGTCTCGCTCCACTTGTGCCTTTAACTCTTCCACGGATGAAAATTTCATTTCGGGTCTTTCAAACTCACAGAACCGAACAGAAATCTCTTTTCCATAAAAATCGCCCTCATAATCAAAAACATGTGTCTCCGTCAAAAGCTTTTTCTCTTCGGTCACGGTCGGCTTGATTCCCACGTTGCAGATTCCCGGCCGCCACGCCCCGTCTATCAAAGTCTCGCAGGCGTACACGCCAAACCGGGGGACAATCTTGTTCTCCTCCCACAAAAGATTCATCGTGGGAAAGCCAAGCCGCCTCCCGAGCCGTCTTCCGTGCTCCACCACGCCTTCCGCCATATAAGGGTATCCGAGAAGCTCACCCGCCAGTCCCACGTTTCCCTTCGCAAGTTCTTCCCTGATATACGTGCTGCTGATCACCCTTCCCTGGTACTGCTCCTTTTCGATTACGTCCAGTCGATACCCGCCCTCGCTTTCATAACGCTTCAACAACTCTACGTTGCCGCGTTTTCCATGGCCAAAGCAAAAATCACATCCCACGACGATGTGGGCGGCCTTTAACCGCTTTATGAGAATTTCCTCGATAAATCGCTCGGCCTCCATCTCACGTATTTCTTTTGTAAACTCGCACGCAATCAGGTAGTCTACTTTTCCTTCCAGCCGCTTTCTGCGCTGCGCGTCGGTCAACAAGGACGCTTTTCCCATGTCAAAGGCACAAACGATGCCCGCCACTTCCTTAGACTGGTACTCTCCCATCTTCTCAATCAGCTTCTGGTGTCCCAAATGCAGTCCGTCAAACTTGCCCAATGTCACGGCGGAGGAACGAACGTCCTTGTAAGCCTCGAATTTATTTAAATACTGCATAACTATCCCAACTGTCCTATCTGTCTATGTTTTTCCTATCTTCGCGCCCTTGCCTGCCTTATATTTCCTCTCTGTCCAGAAACATCGTTTCCATGACCAGGCTGTTTTTGGACTTGTCGTAACGGTATATGCCGACAAAGACACGTTTCCTGGCATCCTCTCCCGAATGAGAAGCCGTTTCCGGCGTATCCCAATCCCTTGACGTGCCGCCGGACAACATTCCGTCCCTTGGCGCGGTTCGCACCTCGGCATAGATTCTCACATTTTCACCGTCCTGCAAGAAAATCCCAAGGTTTCCCGGCGTGTGCCGCCCTGCATCCGGCAAATCCTCCGCCCTGCCATGCCGCTCTGCGAACAAGCTTCTGCGTCCTACGAGCTGCCCCGGTTTTAAGGCATTTCCATTATAAGCAAGGGAAACAAATTCCGGGCGCACAAAAAAGCCCCGCAGCGAAGCAAACATTTCATCCACCGGCAGCACGAGCTCTGTAAGCCTTCCCTGGCTTTTGTATTCCTCCACGTCAGAAAGGCGCACGCTTTCTTCCAAAGTAAAACGGCTTACCTTCGTGCGCAAAAGCGTTTCCATGCATCCCCCGCAGCCAAGCCTCGCCCCAATGTCGTGGCAGAGCGTGCGGATATAGGTG
>CATLEQ010000283.1 GCA_949915905.1 uncultured Lachnospiraceae bacterium
ACGGACTCTCCCGCCCGATTGCCATCGCCGTTCCTACAAGGTGGTAATTCAGTTCCTTCAGCTCTTCCTCCGTAATCTCAATGTCAATTCCGCCCAACATGTCGATTCCGTCGGCAATCGCCGCAAAGTCCACCGTCACATAGTCTTCAATGTCCAAATCCAGATTCATGTTCAGCATGTTGATCGCCATCGTCGGGCCGCCGTAGCTATATGCCGCATTGCATTTCTGGTAGGTTCCGTCCGATAAATTCAAGAACGTGTCCCGATATACCGACACCATGCGGATTTCCTTCGTCTGGTTATTCAAACTGGCAACAATAATACAGTCGCTGCGCGACCCGGCTCCCAGATTTCCCTCCCGGCTGTCCACCCCGAAAAGGGCGACATTGGTATAGCCGTCTCCTAAATCCAGTTTTTCCTTCACCTCGGCATTGATGACCAAATCCTCCGTCTTAAATTCCGTCTTTCCCATTTTGTCCCACTTGGAATTGACATAGGCATATACCGCGCCGACCGCCAGGACTACCACAAGTATCACCGCGATTATGATTTTTAACCACAGCGGTATTCTCGTAAACCAATTCTCCCGCTTCTTGCGAGCCAAGCCGTATCGTTTGTGTCTTCTCCTTTTATCCGACATACCTTTTCCCTCTCTTAGCTGAAAACTACTTTCGTATCACATGCTCCACAAAACCATCTTATTGCACGGCGTCATCCATTCTGAAACTCACAATTCGCGGCCGGTCAGGCCATCCATCACAAGCTTTAAAAGCCCCGTCAGGCTGCCAACCCCATAACTGCCGTGAAGCAACAAGAACATTCCCGGCAAAAATAACTGCAATGGGTGCTTTTCCTCACCCCGAACCGCCAGCAAGGACATTGCCCCGGCCACGAAGCCATACGCCCCCCACAACAATTTTGCCGGCCAGCTCTTGCCAAATGCCGCCATCGCCCCGCTGCCTAAGACCGCCAGCACGAAACATAAGGGAACAAAATGGTAAATGGACAAGCACCGCGGACAAACCTTCAAAGTCAAAACCACCCAATAACCGTTTCCATACTTCTGCTTCATCATCCCCCGCAGGCTGCTCCTCGTATACTGCCAGGAATGAATCGACGGGTCATAACACAACCGAAAGCCACACTGGCGAATCCGGTAGTTCATCTCGTTATCTTCCGTACGCACCAGACGTTCATCATAGTTACCGGCCTTTTCAAAAACTTCCCGCCGATATGCCGGATGAAACATGGACTTTACATACTTCTTTTTACTTTCCCGCCGAAACTGCGCGATTCCGCTGCCAAACATGGACGACTCCGCCATCAAAAGCACTCTCTGCCACGGCGTGTCCTTCTCCGGGAGATTCGGCCGCGGGCCGCCCGAAACATCTTCCCCGCTCTCTAAACATTCTATATTCTTTCTCACAAAATCCGTCGGGATTCGGGCATGGGCGTCAATCCGTAAAATCACGTCCTCCTGAAATAATCGCAGTGCCACGTTCCATCCCGCAGGCAACGTGCGTTTTTTATTTTCCGCCACCGTCACCCGTAAATACTGCGGATTTTCCTCGGCAAACGCGCGCATCACCTGCATGGTTTTGTCTTTTGAACCACTGTCTATCAGAAGAATCTCCATCTTGTCCGCCGGATAATCCTGCTTCTTAATGTCCTCCAACAAACGCGGCAACGTTTTCTCTTCATTATAAGCGATTACACAAACTGTGATTGTCATCTTTCTCTCCCAAATATCAGCATGAATCAATGTCGGATTGCCGTTACCGTCCATGGGGCCGGATGCCTTTACACCCCAAGGCCGGTTAGGCCGTAAATTGTAACGTACTGCCTAATGCAGCACTGCCAGCACGGTCTTTACCATCGTCATCAAATCCCGCCCATAGCTAAAATATCGAAGATCCTCCAGATTATAACTCATTTTTTCCGGCAGCACTTCGTGAATATAAACCTCGTCCACGTCCGCGACATCCTTTAAAAGCTCGCCCTCGTCCTTATAACAGATGCTGGCACGTGACGTGATGCCCGCCGGCAAAAGCAATGTCGCACGCATTTCCTTCGTATAGCCTTTGACATACTTCACAACCTCCGGCCGCGTGCCCACGAAAGACATTTCTCCGCGAAGGACGTTCACAAGCTGGGGGAACTCGTCAATCCGGCAATTGCGGATCACCCTTCCCACGCGGGTCAGCCGCGCATCCCCGCTGACCGTCACCTGGCTTCCGAGACGCTGCGCGTCCTGCACCATGGTACGAAACTTCCAGATATAAAATTTTCTTCCATACTGCGTCACCCGTACCTGCTTAAAAATGACGGGGCCTTCCGAATCCAGCTTTATGGCCGCGGCAATCAAAAGCATCACCGGGGCAAGCAAAAGTAACATCAGCGCGGCCAACACGATGTCCGTCAGACGTTTCCATTTCAACTCACCCTCATGCGCCTTTAAAATATCGTAATATTCTTTCACCTCGTCATGCCGCATAAACCCAGGCATCTCGTCCCAGTCTCTCAATGTCATAATCCGTTCCTTCCTCATAGTTCCAGTATCGTCAGTTGCTTTCGGTCAGACACTCCCGAAACGCTCCTATTACATACTCCACATCTTCGTCCGTCAGCTTCGTATGTAATGGCAGGGTAATCTCATTCTCAAAAAGGGCATATGCATTCGGATAATCCACAATGGAAAATCCCTGGTTCCTATATGCACTCAAAAGCGGCAACGGCTTGTAATGCACGTTCGTGGCAACGCCCTTTTCCTCCATCCTGACAATCACTTTATTGCACTCCTCGCGCGATTTCCCGATAAGGCGCACCAGATAGAGGTGTCCGCTGGAACGATAGTCGGTTCCAAAATGGGAAAGCGTCGTCACCGGCAAGCCGGCAAGCCCCTTGTCATACTTCTCCACAATCTGCCTTCTGCGCTTCAAAATCTGCGGATAACGTGCAAGCTGAACCAGGCCGATGGAAGCCGTAATGTCCGTCATATTACATTTATAATACGGAGCGACGATGTCGTACTCCCACGCACCGGGGGCAAGCTTTGCCAACGCGTCCTTCGACTGGCCGTGCAGGGACAACAGCATGTACCGTTTATAAATGTCCTCATCATCCACTCCGTCAATCGGCCGCCAGGTAACCGCCCCGCCCTCCGCCGTCGTCAGATTCTTCACCGCATGGAAGGAAAAGCTGGTAAAGTCCGCCGCTTGTCCGCACGTTACTCCGTGGCGGCTGGCACCAAACGCATGTGCCGCGTCCGCAAGCACGACGACCCTGCCGATTTTTTCCTGTAGCTCGCTTTCCGGATGGAACAAGGCCTTTTTTTGCTCCACAATCTCAAAAATCTTGTCATAATCACACATCACGCCCGCCAAGTCCACCGGGATGATGGCTTTCGTCCGCTCCGTAATTGCATCCGCCATTTTCTCATAATCCATCTCGTAAGAATCCGGCGCGGTGTCCACAAGCACCAGCTTCGCTCCCACATGCACCACCACGCTGGCGGAAGCCGTATAAGTGTAGGCCGAAGTAATCACCTCGTCGCCCGCCCCGATTCCAAGGAGCCGAAGCGTCATCTCCATGCACGCGGTGGCCGAATTCAAGCAGACCGCCCGATTTGTTCCCATGTAGGCCGCCAATTCCTTCTCAAACCGCTTCGTCTTTGGTCCCGTCGTAATCCAACCACTGCGCAAAGTATCTACCACTTCGGCGATTTCCTCCTCCGTGATGTCCGGCGGAGAAAACCCAATATGAACATTCTTCATCTTCTTACCTCTTACCATTTTCCAGCTACCATTCACGGCCTTATTTTGCCATTTTTTCCAGCTTTCTATACTTTTCCCATGTTTCAAAGCGCACTTTTTTCTTGTATTCGCCAAGTCCGCTCTCCTCGATATCCCTGAGAATCTCCCTTGCCAACTCCTTCTGGTTTTCCGGATGGAACTGAATCAAGTCGAGCACGAGAAAGTCAATCATCCACTCAAAATACTCCGTCCCCCACCGCTTTAGATATCCGTGTTCCCTCCAATATTCGGAAATAATCCGTACGTTTTTCACATGCTGTAAAAGCTTCTTTCCCTTGTCCGCATTATACCGGTACATGGAAGACTGCGGACGAAAACAACGATAATGATGCAGCTTGTCACCAATAAACTGAATTCCTTTCGCCAGCGGCACCGCCTCCAACAGAAAAATCATGTCCTCGCCCAGGCTGATTTTTTCTTTAAACCTGAAATGTCCCCGCTCAATCAGCTTTCTGGAAAACGCATGGTTCCAGACAAAAGGAGTGGCACTTCGCTCCCCAAACAAGGCATACGGCACGAACTCCGGATAATACGCCGGTTCACAGTCCAGCTTCCACGGAACCCACTCCTCCGGTTCCGGTATCTCCGGGAACGGCTTGGATCCAAAAATGATGACGTCCGCATAATGGCTGATATATTCTTCATAAATGCGCTCGCAGGCATTATACTCCAGATAATCATCCGAGTCCAGAAAAATAATGACATTTCCCTGCGCATGGTCAAGCCCGGCATTCCTGGCCGTCGAAATACCCCCGTTTTCCTTGTCCACCAACACGATCCGATGGTCACGTTCCATATAGGCCTTTAAAATATCAAGCGACCCGTCCGTCGTCCCATCATTGACGCAAATGATCTCAATATCATACAACGTCTGTTTCACGACGCTTGTCAGACATCGACTCAAATAAGATTCCACATTATAAATCGGTATAATCACCGAGATCTTGGGATTTCTTTCCATAGTAGCCTCCCCACTATTTTTTTGCAGGCTAATTTAAACGTATAAATTACTCCATCATCCTTGATGCTCTGTATCCCGCCCATAAACTTTCTGGGCACGAACGTAATCATACGTCCAATCTTATAAGAGTAGGACTGCTTAATCTGCAAAAGTTCCTTCGTGGAATATCCCGGCTGGTTTAACGCCCTCTCCGTATACCAGCCAACCGGATCCTCCACAAGCTTCTTTACGTCCTCCCATTTATAGGTCTCAAAAAACTCACTGTCCATCGTCCCATTTTCAAAAGCATCCATGAACTCCCCGGAAATCCGCTCCACGAACAAATAACGGAACTTCGGGGCAAGTCTGTCAAAATTCCACATATACGCGTCATACTTGATCCGGTTCGCGACACACTCAAGCATCCCCCGGTTAAATGGATTCGTCTCCAAAAACCGCTGGATTT
>CATLEQ010000284.1 GCA_949915905.1 uncultured Lachnospiraceae bacterium
CGGGCGCGAAAGCGCGGGGTTTGGTGGAATTCCAAAACCGACGGTATAGTCCGGATTAAAGAAGGTGTATTGAGATTGTCAGAGGAAGTCTGACGATGTTTTTGCACACTTTTTTAGAAACTGCCTTGTTGACATGTTCAATACACCGAAAAGATTAACACCTGAAAGGCATTTCGATACTTTCAAGTGTTAATTTTTTTATAAGGAGGGTATTCAAATGAATATCAGAAGAACAAAAAAACTTACGGCAATTGGCATGTTGTGCGCACTCGCCTATGTGGCGGTGATGGTCGGGCGTATTCCAATCGTGCTTTTTTTGAAGTACGACCCGAAGGACGTCGTCATCGTGATTGGCGGGTTGATTTTTGGCCCGCTCGTCTCGCTCTCGGTAACGGTGATTGTTTCCGTGGTGCAAATGTTCACCATCAGTGGGACGGGGATCTTAGGCTGCTTGATGAACGTGATTTCGAGTTGTTCTTTCGCGTGTACGGCGGCATTTATTTATAAGAAGAGGCACAAACTATCCGGAGCCGTCGCGGGACTGCTTTGCGGTTGGGGGTGCCAGGTCGCGGTCATGATGCTTTGGAATTATTTGATTGCTCCAATCTACATGGGGTATCCAAGGGAAGCGGTCGTGGAATTGTTGGTTCCGGCATTTTTGCCGTTTAACTTGATCAAGGGGGGATTAAACGCGGCACTGACGTTACTCTTGTATAAACCCGTCGTCACGGCCCTGCGCCGTTCAAATTTGCTGGAATCTGGAAACGGGACGGGGAAAACACGGGCAAGTATCGGAGTCATATTGGTTGCCGTGATGGTAATCGTGACCTGCGTATTATGGATTTTTTCTCTGAACGGAGCGATATGATACGGATTGTTTTCATGGCCGGAAGCCGTTATGACTTCCGGCCTGCTCACGCACATGGGTAGAATGGTATTTGCTGCCTACGCATCCTGCCCCGACGCGACGAGTAGGGGAAAATCTCCTCTACTCGATTGGGACGTTGGTTTATCATTTGTGTGTGGATTTTTGGGTCTTTATTGTTGCAATGTTGTTCTTTCAATCACGCAGCGATGTGGTTTGTTTTTATCATCCTTGTCGTAGTTCACGCCGACCAGTAAAATTTCTCCCGAATACCCCTCCAGTGCCTGCGTGTATTGTCTTTCTTTAATCTGTTCAATGGCGGTTCTGGCAGATTTGTCGTATTTCAATTCGACGACGATGGCAGGCTTGTCGCTAAATGGCAGCGGCAGGAAGACAACGTCCGCGAAGCCACGCCCGGTCGGCAGTTCCCGAATCATCTTGTAATCCTTCCGTGCGCTATAGTATGCGAGGCCGATGGCACAGCCAAGCGAGTTCTCGTCATTGTAGGTCAAAATCGAGGCCACCTCCATGTGCGCCATGTCAAGCCCTTCGGCGACCCGTGCCTCGTCACAAAGGAGCGTGTCTTCTAGGAGACGCTCAGAGGCTTTAAGGACGCGCATAACCTCCGACCACCCGCCGACACTCATTGCGTTTTCAAATTCTTCGACAATCTCCTTGTTCGGAATGAACGCTTCCTTTGCCTGGGAGTCGTAGCCAAGGTAGCCAAGGTGGATGAGTAATGTTAAAACGTCGTCTTTCGTCTTAAAATTATGCATGTCGTTTTGGAAACTGCGCGTATTCACTTTGACATGTTCCCCACCGAGCATTTTCACGATGTCGGCACGAAGTCCGTCAAAGTCCATGTCCATGTAAACCTTTAACGCCTCGTATGTCTCCGTCGAAGTCCAGTAATTCGCGAAATCCTGACATTGCATGGCCTCCACCACGGATTTCGGATTATACACATGTTGAAACTTCTTAAACATGTAACCATCGTACCAGCTGCTTGTTTCTGAAAAATCCATGTCAAACCGCTCACATAACGCTTTTACTTCGTCTTCTGTAAAACCGGTGTATTCCTCAAATGTTTTTTGATTGGTCATCGAATATTCCCGAAACATATTCAACGCGGAATGCTGCCCATATTTTTTTACGGGCAGAATTCCCGTCATATAGGCAAGGGCGACATAGGTCTGATCTTTTAAAAGGTTGCGCAAGAAATCAAGGTATTGTTTTTGTAGCTCCTCGGATTCCTGGCGTTCCCGCATCACGCAGTCCCACTCGTCAACCAGGAAAATAAACTGCTTTCCGCTTTTGGCGTAAATTTTCCGCAACGTGTCGGCAAGCCCCATGTCATGCCTCTTTAAAAGATGACCGTATTCTTCCAGAATCTCTTCTAGGACTTCTTGCTCCAGGTATTCCGTGATTTCCTGGCCTTTCGCGCCAATCACAAACTGCTGCATGTTCAAATAAATCACGTCGTACTGGTTCAAATGTTCCTCAAAGGAAGAATCACGTTCTATTTCTAGTCCCGCAAATAATTCCCTGGAATCGCAGCCCCGACCATAATAAGCGGCCATCATTTCCAATGCCATGGATTTTCCGAAGCGGCGCGGCCTGCTGACGCAGGCAAATTTTTCTTTCGTGTTAAGAAGCTTGTTCGTGCATGCAATCAATCCTGTCTTGTCCACGTATATTTCAGAGCGGATGGATTCCCAAAACCCTCTGTTTCCTGGATTTAAATAAACGCCCATGAAGCACCTCCTGATTCTTGATATAGACAGTATATCATGTTTTCCATTATCATAAAAGTCTGTTTCAGGCATAGTTTTTGTTTTTCTTTCGGTTACTGTTTCCTACAACCTGAAAAAGGGCGGATGTTCAAATGCTTAATTTTAGAACAGTAATAAAAGAAATCGGATAGAACGAAAAGCGTAAAGATGGTAGAATGGCGTTACAATTTTGAAATATCATGGGAGGAATGGACATGGACGATAGACAGTGCACGTTATTTTTTCATTTTTCGGCGGGAGAAACGAAGGAGGACTTGGCATCGCGCTTACAGGAGGCGAAGCAAATAGGCTTTCACCGAATCATTGCCAGTTACGAGACGAAGGGGATGGAGCAGGCGCGGTTCGACGAGACGTATTTTGCCGCATTGGATCGGCTGGTGGGAGCCTGCAAGGAGCAGGAGGTCAAGTTCTGGCTGGAGGACTATGCGCCGTTTCCCACGGGAAGCGCGAACGGTGCCTACCAGGAGGAGGCAAATGCAAAATTAAACAAGTTGTTCATTGACGAGCGGCATGTGGACGTGGTCGGACCGCTGGCGGGAGCAGTGCTTCGGATCGACCAGCTGCAGGACGTCATTTACGGGAAGGCCATGCACCGGTTTTCCAAGGTGGATCCCTCTTGTCGGCAACGGATTGGCATCGTGGCCTATCGGACGCTGGAAAATCCGGAGAGTGCGGCCGCGCCGTTTTTGGATGAGGAGACGGCCGTCTTGCTGGACGATTATGTGGAAGACGGCTTCTTAAAATGGGACGTGCCGGCGGGCGCGTGGCGCGTATTCGTCCTTTTTGAGACGTATGAATCCGGCGGCCGCGTGGCGTTCATGAATCTTTTGGGCAAGGATTCGGTGGCATTGGAAATTGAGAAGGTGCATGTGCCGCTATACGAGCATTTGAAGGGGGAACTGGGAAAGAGCTGGATCGGCTTTTTCTATGACGAGCCGGAGGTGGGGAATGACGGCGGTGATTCGGTGTTTGACTTCTTCATGCTGCCGGGGAATCGGTCGCGGGAAATGACGGAGTAGTCTCGGAAACTCACCAAGATGTCGATGGGATTACGAAAATGTGATAAGGATTCCCTAAAAATATGAGGAAGGAATGGAGATTGAATTACCGCAGAGATGCTAGCCAGAAAGAATGGCATGGCAAACAAGCCTGTCACCAAGACTGGCCGTCAGGATTGTTTTAGGGCGGGAAAGGCTCAGGCGTTGCCCAGGCGGTTGGTTTTGTACCTGGCATCGAGGTGTATGCAGATGCCGATGAGCATGGTCCAGAACGAGAAATGATCCTTGCCCCGTATTTTCAGGTGTTGCAGGCAATAATCGTTCAGGACGCGGTCATTTACACGTTCACACGCGGTACGCTCGCCATATATTTTCTTGTATTGTTCGGAATCCCGGGGGATGCGGGTATGGAAACGCAGGTCACCATGGTTCTTTATATAAACGGTGCGACCGTAGTTCCCCGGGGAACACGCTTCCGCGTGCGGGCAGGAGTCGACGCGTCCGCATTTGAGCGGGCAACGGTACTTGCGTGCATCCTTGACGGGGTCGTTTCCCCAGGGGCACATTTTATGCCCCGCCATGCACAACGGGTGTCCCTCCTTGTCAAAGGTGACATCCCCGGGGGCGTTTGGAGAGGACTTCGCCCGGCCGTTGATGTCAATCAGCGCGTTGATGCCCCAACGGTCAAGCAGCTCGTAAGTCGGGATGTTGTCATGGGCCGAGTCGAGGCAGATGTTTTTCGGGGTGAGGCCAAGGGAGTGCCGCCCGAAGTCGTCAATGGAGTAAAGGAAGCTCTTGCTGTCGTGCCGCCGCGCCTCCGTGAACTTCATCGTTATCGGGAGTTCGACCTTTAACGAGTTGTTTCGGCGGCAGAGCATGTACAAGGTGTGCCCGAAAAACCAGCACTTGTTGTCGCTGTCCCATCCCCAGTCCGCGTCCGGGTCAGAATAATGGCGTTGGCAGGTGTGTCGGAACGGGCAGTCGGCGTCGCAGGAAGAAAGGTGCCTCCCATATGGCGAGGCGTGCGAGGTGACCGCCGTGCCGTCACCAGACAAGGTGAGGTTTTCGGTGTCAATCAGCCCGGCCCGCATGGACGGCAGGACGGCGAGCAGGGTGAAGATTTCCTGCAGGGCGGCCTCGGGGTTGTCCGTCGCGGGATTGCCGCGCAGGATGCCGTCCACGATGGTCCTCGTGGTGCTGGTTTCACTGTCGTCCTCGACGAGCTTTCCATCGGTTCCGATGACTTTTTTGGGTTTCCTGCCGTTCTTCCCATTTTTCCCGGCGGGAAGGAGACAGGTGCGGGAGTAGCGCTCCCTCGAAGCCAGCCAGAGGCGGTCCATGAGGTCGTAATAAGACCCAAGCGGCGGAAGCTTGCCGGTGGACTCGAAGCCACAAAGAACCGCCAGGGAAATGTCATTCGGGAGAACCTCCCGCACCCACGAGGTGAGGCTGGTCCTGGCCTTGGTTCTGTTAAAAAGCAGGACGAAGAGGACGAGCGAGCGGAGAATCTGTGCCTGGTTTATGGCCGGCCGTCCCTCGGTGGAATAATACCGGGAGACGT
>CATLEQ010000285.1 GCA_949915905.1 uncultured Lachnospiraceae bacterium
GATACCGATACAAAAATATAGAAAAAATATAATATATGCAATAATAGGTGTCGGCGCGGCGATAGTTCTCACGATTGGCTTTGTTGTAATCGGTTATTATATTGTGGCGTGCTTGTTCATTTTCGCATATTGTGTCATGATGTTTGCTTTACTTGTAATCAATGTCCTGGCGATGTTTTTTCGAAAAATCAAAAGTATTATATGATGGTATTAATAAAGGAAAGGGTTGGCATTGATATGAAATACGTCAAGCAAGTTTTTGATTGAAATTATGCCGCTCATGTTCATTCCGGCGGCGGTCTGCCTTGCCATTCCGCTGTATGAGCAGGTGGAAATGCTGAAGGGGAATTGGAAGGCAATTGTGCTGGGAAACTGTGCCGGGGTCGTAACCAGCCTGGTCAGCGTGCTGGCTTTTTGCGTTCTTTTTGGTCTCGGGCACGGGGAATATGTCACGTTGCTCCCTAAATCCATCACGACTGCCATCGGCAGCACCTCCCATGCCATCGGGACGGCAAAGGCGATGGAGATGGGGGAGCTGGAAGGGGCAATGGGCAGTTTGCCCATTGCCGTGGCGGGGCTTCTGACCGTGGTGGGAGTGTCCATGTCCGTGCCGTCTCTTTAAATGGGAGAGGCAAAAAATCCATGCGTTAACTGATGGTCACGGTGAGGCCGTAGTCTTCTTCTAGTACTTTTGCAGCTTCTTCCACGGTCATCCCGTAAAACTCGCTGTCTTCGATTTGCGAACTGCAGTCCTCGCCCCAACCGTCCTTGCCGTCGTCACCGCTATAATAAACGGTGGTGAGCACGCCATTTTCAAAAATCAGTTCGAAGGTCGTCATTCCTTTCTCGGCAAGGATGTAAGTCTCGCCATTCGCGTAGGCGGTTTCTTTTGGAGTATCGTCAATCTTCGGTGTGTCGTTTTCCTTGTGCTCGTTTGCGTTTGCCTCCTTTTCGGTCTCCGCGGCCGCCATTTCGGCATAGGCATTCAACTCAAGAAGATAGGCCTCGTCCAATTCGTCCAGCACGAAGGCGGGGATGTCTTTGGGCGTGTACGAATCGAGCTCAAATGTGCCGTCTTTTAGCCGGGCGCATGTGAAATCGGACACTTCGACTTGTTCCCCGCCCTCTGAAGCTTCGCAGACGACCTTTCCGGAGATGATGTAGACCGCGTCGTTTTTTGCGTCTACCCATCCGCAAGTTCCACGGATGCCTACGGTCATGGAACTGGTGCGAATTTCCAACGTCTCGTCGTTTTCCAATGGTTCCGTGATGTTGAAATAGAGGCTGCCCTTGTCCACCAACAGTTTCAGGTGCTTCCCTTCTTTTTCAATCGAGGCCTCGCTGCTCTCGTCCATCTTGGCCAGCTTCGTGTCGTCTAAGTTGAACCAGCTGTAGCTGGTGGCCTCCGTCGTGATGCCGTATCCGCTAAATAGTGGCAGCTTTTCCTGCAACTGTTGTTCCTTTCCGCTCTCATCGGCCACTTTTACTGAGCCTTCGGACTTTTCCAGCCGCATGGTGGCGGCCGTGGCTTCCGTCTCGCCGTCGCCGTTATTTATGCCGTTGGTATCATTTCCCGCGTTGTCCGCATTGCCGCCGCACCCGACACAAGCGAGTACGAGCAAGACTGCCAATAAAATTATTCTCACCTTTTTCATGTTCTTTCTCCTCGTATAATGCGCTATGTCCATCTTACTGGACTTCTAAAATCGCGAGTAATCTAAATTCTAGTAGATGGTCACACTGTAGCCTTGATTTCGCAGATCTTCCGCGGCTTCCTCCACGGTCATCCCATAGAACGGGCTATATTTAATTGAGACACCGGAGTCGCCGCCCCAGCCTCCTTTGCCTTCCTCATCGTCGAGATAGGCAGCGGTGAGCAGGCCGTCAGAGTACTCCAACTCATAAATCGACTCTCCCCTTTGGGCATAAATTGAGTTGTATCCGCTTCTGTAGGCGGTATCCTTTCCCGAGAGGTCAAAGTCAGGTATTTCGACTTCCTCTGGCTCCGGATCAGGTTCTCTCACTACAAATAAGTCATCCCGGTTGCTGCTAAGCCCCAACTCTGCAAAGGAATCTTCGTCCATTTCATCCCACACAAAGACGGGAATGTCTATCGGCTCGAAATAATAAATCAACTCAAACGTGCCATCTTCCATCAAATGTGCGCTTGTCCATTCACTTACTTCTACTTGTTCCCCGCTTTCAATCGCTTCACAAATCACGGTTCCGTGGATAATATAGAGCGTTTCTGTTTCCGCGTCCACCCAGCCGGAAGTTCCGCGGATGCCTACGGTCATGGAACTGGTGCTAATTTCCAGCGTCTCGTCGTCTTCCAGGGGCTCCGTGATATTAAAATAGAGGCTGCCCTTGTCCACCAGCAGTTTCAGGTGCTTGTCCTCCTTTTCAATTGAGGCCTCACTGTTTTCGTTCATCTTGGCCAGCTTCGTGTCATCCAGGTTAAACCAGCTAAAGCTCTCTGTCTGCGTTTGAATGCCATATCCACTAAATAATGGAAGCTTTTCGCGCAGTTCCTGCTCTTTCCCGTTTTCATCCGAGACGGCTACCGAACCCTCGGATTTTTCCAGCCGCATCGTGGCGGCAGTGGCTTCCGTCCCGCCGTCGCCGTTATTTGCGCTGCTGCCATCATTCCCCTTGTCCGCGTTATCCGCGTTGCCGCCGCACCCGGCACAAGCGAGTACGAGCAAGACTGCCAATAAAATCACTCTCACCTTTTTCATGTTCTTCCTCCTCGTATGATGCACGGATTGTCCCGTGCCATGTATGGTACTGTGTCTATCTTACTGGAATCGGCCGTCAAATGCAAGGAAATATTTGAAAAAAGCAAGGGCAAAAGAGGCAGTTCTCTTTGAACCCTTGCTTTTTCATTGAGTATAGAATTATTCTTCCACTTCGATTTTCCTGATTCTCTTAGTGCGGATTTCCTCGCAAATTTCATTGATAAAGGTATCCAGCGATTTTTGTCCCTCGTCGCCGAGGTAACGGCTTCTGACGGAAACCACGCCGTCTTCCTGCTCTTTGGCACCGACAATCAGCATGTACGGAACCTTTTCCAAGCGAGCCTCGCGAATCTTGTAGCCCATCTTGTCAGAGCGCTGGTCCGTGGAACAGCGAATCCCATTTGCTTTTAGCTTTTGTTCCACTTGTAACGCGTAGTCGTGGAACTTTTCGGAAATCGGTATGACGCGTACTTGTTCCGGGCACAGCCAGGTCGGAAAGAGGCCGGCATATTTTTCAATGAGCCAGGCCAGGGTTCTCTCATAACATCCCATGGAAGTCCGGTGGATGATGTAAGGCCGTTTTTTGTCTCCGTTCTCATCAATGTAGTACATGTCAAACTGTTCGGCCAGCAAGGCATCCCACTGAATGGTAATCATGGTATCCTCTTTGCCATATACGTTCTTGGCATTGATGTCCACCTTGGGGCCGTAGAACGCGGCTTCTCCCACGTCCTCCACGAATGGAATGTGTAGTTCCTGAAGCATGGTACGGATATGTCCTTCCGTCTCCTCCCATACCTCCGGGGCACCGATATATTTTTCCGTGTCAGACGGATCCCACTTGGAGAGGTGGTAGGTCACGTCCTCCTCCACGCCCAAAACTTGTAAACAATGTTGAGCCAGCGCGATGCATCCTTTAAATTCTTCCACCATTTGATCCGGCCTGACGATAAGGTGACCCTCGGAAATCGTAAACTGGCGTACACGTGTCAAGCCATGCATTTCCCCGGAATCCTCGTTTCGAAACAGCGTGGAAGTCTCGCCGTAGCGCAAAGGAAGGTCGCGATAGCTATGCTGTTCTGCCTTGTATACATAATACTGGAACGGGCAAGTCATGGGACGTAAGGCGAATACTTCCTTGTCCTTGTCTTCATCGCCCAGTACGAACATGCCGTCTTTATAATGATCCCAATGGCCGGAAATCTTGTACAAGTCACTCTTGGCCATCAATGGAGTCTTGGTGCGGACGTAGCCCCACTCATTGTCCTCCAAATCTTCAATCCAACGCTGTAATTCTTTCAGCATGATGACACCGTTTGGCATCAAAAGCGGCAGCCCCTGGCCGATGACATCCACCGTGGTAAACAACTTCATCTGCCGTCCCAGCTTGTTGTGGTCGCGCTTTTTGGCCTCTTCCAGCTGATTCAAATGCTCGGCCAACTCGTCCTTCGTGCCATAGGCGGTGCCGTAGATACGGGCCAGCACCTGGTTCTTTTCGCTCCCCCTCCAGTATGCTCCGGAGGAAGAAAGCAGTTTAAATGCCTTTATGCCCTTGGTGCTCATCAGATGGGGACCGGCGCACAAATCCACCCAGTCGCCTTGGGAATAGAAGGAAATCTCGGCATCCTCGGGAAGGTCTTGAATCAATTCTACCTTGTAAGGCTCGTTTTTCTCCTTGAAAAAGGCGATGGCATCCTCCCTGGACTTGGTGAATCGCTCGATTTTGGCACCTTTCTTGATGATTTTTTTCATTTCCTTTTCGATGGCGTCCAAATCCTCTCTGGAGAACGGCGCGCTCTCAAAGTCATAGTAAAATCCGGTGTCAATGGCCGGGCCAATCGTCACCTTGGCATCCGGGAACAGTGTTTGCACGGCTTCAGCCAACACATGGGAGGCCGTGTGACGCAAAACCGCCAATCCCTTTTCGTCCCTGGCAGTGAGAATGTTCAAGTGACAGTCCTCCTTTACCACGGTGCGTAAATCGACCACTTCGCCGTCTAGTTCACCGGCGCATGCCGCGCGGGCCAGCCCTTCGCTGATGTCGCAGGCAATGTCAATGACGGACTTTGCCTCGGCATATTCTTTTGTCGAGCCATCTTTTAATGTGATAATCATATCGTTCTCATCCTTTCGAGTTATCCAAGTTTTTGGGCACTTCTTATCAAATAGTTACGATTCACAGCCGCTTCACCACACATGCGCACTCGTCGTGCCTTGACAAGCTTTGAAGTCATGTATTGACATGCATTAGGGAGGGTTCTCTTTTAATTAAGAAAAGCCCTCCCCATGACTTTGGAAATCATAAGAGACGAGCTAGCACAAAGGAGGTGAGGCCGTTGGCAGCCGGGCGGTTTGTTTTTCTGATAGAACTGAAGCACCGGTGCAGTCCATGCCGCGTCGACGTTCGTGGAGTAGAACTCTCAGAAAAATATCCAGCGCCAAACGATTCAAACTCAATCTCCGATGTACTATTAGAGGG